>JAPPOI010000053.1 GCA_028818055.1 Boseongicola sp. | reverse complement strand
TCAGATGAACTTCCTACAACGTTGGAAAGGATCTGCAGCGCTTCTTCCGTGTGTTCCTTTGAATACTTGTCCATGTGCCAACGTGCGCGCATGACTTTTTCCCAGTCACTCAGGCTGGTCATTTCCTTGCGATATGCGGATGCCATTTCGGCGTATTGAGTTTGTGGCGCAATTGAATTGACCGCTTTGGCCGCAATTTCGTCCTGAACTTCGAAAATGTCGCTTAGGTCGCCATCGTATCGATCCGACCAGATTGTGTGACCAGCTTCGGCATCGACCAGCTGCACAGCAACTCGAATGCGTTCTGCGACTTGCCGGACGCTGCCCTCCAGAACGTATTTCACGCCAAGTGACTTGGCGATCTCCTGTGCTGGTGTCGATTTCCCTTTGAAGGTGAAGCTGGAGTTTCGGGCGATAACCGCCAATTCATGGAAGCGCGAAAGCGCGTTGATGATTTCCTCGGCGATCCCGTCGGCAAAGTACTCCAGCTCGACATCGCCGGATAAGGGGCGAAGCGGAACGATGGCGATGCTGGGCTTTTCTGCAATGCCGGATACACCGGTCGCTTCATTAGTTGGAACACTGTCTGGTTTCTGTGGCTGAACACCAAACCGGAACCCTCGCCCGTGGACCGTCTTTATCAGGCGCTGTTCGGTTCCGTCGTCTCCCAATGCGCGCCGTAAGGCATTGATCCGTGTGGAAACCGCACTTTCCGAAACAAATCGGCCATTCCAGACACTCTCGATTATTTCGTCCTTCGAAACGACACGATCCGAATTTTGGATCAAGAGAACCAGCAAATCGAAAACTTGCGGCTCCAAAGGTACCAATTCACCGTTTTTGCGAAGTTCGGCCGCATCAACGTTCAGGTCAAAGTTTTCAAACGAAAATTGAGTGTTTGAATGGTCGTTCATGCCGAAACTCTACCGGCAAGTTAGCAATCTTCAACATATTCAACGTTTTCCTGATGAAATCTTAAGATGCTCTTCAAGTCTTCGACTAGCTGCTTAGGCAATCTGACAGTCATCAAGACAACAAAAAACCAGGTGACTGACATGAAACGCGACGAATTCTTCAATTCAGATGGCACAATCAACATGGATAAGGCGATGAGAGCCGGTCGCCAGGCTAGATCAGACGCCGCAATGACCGGTGCACGGGCCACACTTCGCTTCTTTCGCGGAAGTGGCGGCAGAAAAGAAGCAACCAGAACCATCGCTCTGTAGGGCGAAAAACGCATTAATTATCTGATTTTGTTTACTAATCGGGTCCGTTGCAAGTAGAATAGCGATCCGTTAGGCCCCGGTGATTGGCTTGAAATAGCCCGTCTCCGGGGCCATTTCGTCTGTCTCAATTCCAAAAACAATCCCGACATTACCGGGAAATTGTCGGGTACTCTCCCAATTCTCGCCCGATTTCACGTGCAAACAGTTTCTTGCCGGGGGGCAGAAGAACAAGGGTTTTTATCCGGATGGACCGACTGACCGAAATGGAAGCGTTTGCAACCGTCGTGGATCAGGGTGGATTCACCGATGCTGCCAAGAAGATGGGGATCTCCAAATCAGCCGTGTCTAAGCACGTCTCGTCATTGGAAGCCCGCCTTGGTGCACGGTTGTTGAACCGCACGACACGCCGCGTCTCGCCGACCGAAATTGGCTTAGCCTACTATGATCGCGCTCGCCGTGTCTTGAATGACGCTGGTGAAGCTGACGCCCTGGTAACTTCGATGCAATCAGCGCCGTCCGGACTGCTTCGTATCTCTGTTGCCACAGACTTTGGCGTCAACCACTTGTCGCCTGTACTTGGCGACTTCCTACAAGAATTCCCCGAGATCACCGTCAACATGGTTTTGAACAACCGTTATGTTGAACTGATTTCGGAAGGCTTTGACCTGGCCGTGCGTATTGGTGAGCTGGAAGACAGCACACTTCGCGCTCGTAAGCTTTGCGAAACCAACCGCCGCATGATCGCGTCGCCAGAGTATTTCGCGAAATACGGCCGCCCACAGAAGATTGATGATCTGAACGAACACAAGCTTCTGCATTACTCGAACAACTCTGCCGGCAACGTCTGGAAGCTGACCGCCCCATCGGGTGAAAAGCGTCAGGTTCGCACCGCTGGCTGGTTGACTGTTAATGATGGTCAGTCGCTCTTGAATGCTGCAATCGCAGGACTTGGCATCGCTTACCTGCCTTCGTTCCTCTACGCAGAGGCGATGGAACAGGGGCTGGTCGAAGAAGCGATCCCTGATCTGCCGATTGAAACTCAAGGCATCTTCGCGGTTTACCCGCCAGGCCGCTTCACGCAGCCAAAGGTACGTGCCTTTATCGATTTCCTTGTCCACGCCTTTGCTGAAAAGGGCCCGGACAATTGGGGATGACCCCTCGGTTTTGACGAGTTTTCCCTCGGTTTATCTGAACTTGGGCGCCTTCGAGGCGCCCATTTTTATTCCAGCGAAAGAAGCACAACTTCGACGCGACGGTTCAATGACCGCCCGTCGTCAGACAAGTTTGATGCCCGGGGCGAAAGGTAACCGGCACCTTCTGCAGAAAGCTGGACATCTGAGACACTGAACCCATCCCGCAGTCTGACAAGAACAGACTCCGCTCGCCGTTTTGACAGCGCCGTATTGTTCTCCAAAGAACCAACCGCATCTGTGTGCCCGACTAGAATGATCCGCGCATTTGGGTTCTCTGCCAACCAACCGGCAAGCGCAGAAAGGCTGACAAACGGGCCGTCACCGAGATCCGCAGATCCGGACCCAAAATCGAGATCAGTCAATACCGCTCGACCTGTCGTCAAAAGCCGCTCAATGAGAGGTGTTGTGTTCGTCGCCTCGATTTCAGTCGTCGGAACGGCTTCAACGGCTTCGGGAAGTGCTTCGGCACCAAAGACCTCGGTGATATGGGCGAAGCTTGTGTTGGCGTCTCGTGAAACGACGATGCTAACGGCGAATGGGTCAACCGTTGCTCCACGCTTGCGCGCCAGCAGATATCTGAAATCGCCAAGATCCACATGCATTTCTGGTTCGCCCAAAAGGTCCAACTGGAACCTGAATTCAAACCCGCCGCACACCCGATCTGAACATGTGAATACGATGTCGTAGCCCTCTGCCTCCAGCCTTTCTTGCATAGGCGTCAGGAACTGAAGAGTGGTCGGAGTGCCTCCCGGTCGCTGATATACTGTGCGTCGCACCTGGCCTTGCACCACAGGAACCTCCTTGTCGGAAGTCCAGACCGAGTTCGGTAAACGCACGTCGTCAGCAGGTGATGTGTCGCTCAATACCGCTGTCGCGTTGTCGGGCGCCACGTCAAACGCATATGACGAAGTGGCTATTGTCGCTAGTGCAACTGAAAGCAGGAAGCGCGCCAGCATCAGTCTTGGACCCGCCGATAATGATATCCAGACACCGCCGTCATTCCGAGGGATTCATAAAGTGCGACTGCTGGGCGGTTTGCTTTAACGACAAGAGTTGTGAACCAACGCGCACCCTGATTCATCGCCCAATGCGCGATGGCACGTGTCATTTGCCGTCCCAATCCTTGCCGGCGCCCTTCTTCGCGGATTTCAAGCGCATGTAACATGGCGATATCGCCGTCCACCGCCGCAAACGCGGTTCCCATTGGTTGATCGTCGACGCGTCCTAGAAATGAAGACTTTGGTTCGCCTGATCGCAGCATGACATCAAGACGCGCCGGTCCAACGCCGCCTTCTTGCCAGATGTCGCGTTGTGCTGCCAATGGCGGCCAGGATGGAAACACTTTTACGATGCCAGGCTTTCTCGCGACTGCAGCGGCGTCAGCAATGAAAATTAGCGTCGGATCGGCCATCTCGTACGCCAGGTTGGCAAGCTGCATGTCCAGCAGCCTGTCCTGTTCACGGATCATGAATATTGGTGTCTGATCCAGGTCGAGCATGCCCTGTTCGGCAGGCGAAATATCCTCTGCTTTTGTCGGACCGTTGGCCGTTGCTGCTGAAACCCGCTGTCCGCCGCCAGCGCCGTAGCGCAAGGTGAATTTTCCACGCTCCAGCTTCCGCTCCGCTGGCCAGGTTGCTTCAATGGCATCGAACAGGCGTTGTGTTTCCGGAAAATTCACGATGCGGCTGCTCCGAATTCATCGCGTAAAGCTTTCTCAGCACTTGCCAATCTTGCAGAATCCGTTCCACGGATCACAATATTTGCTCCGTATTTTCCATCTTTCTGAAAAGGATACGAGCCGAAGCTTAAGTCTGTAAACGCATCCGCCAATAGCCCAAGCGGGCCTGCGATGTCGCCTTCGCCCTTGTTTACTTGGATGGATAAGGAACGCAACGGTTCGCCTCCTGTCAAATGAGGCAAAACTGACGCCAGCATCGCTTGGAAGATTGACGGCACTCCGGCCATGACATGTACATTTCCCAGAATGAAACCGGGCGCGGCGGACACCGGGTTTTCAATCAGCGCCGCATCGTCTGGAATTCGCGCCATGCGCAGGCGCGCGTCGTTCAATTCCAAGCCTTGTCGATCATAATGGGCCTGCAATATTTCACGAGCGTCTTCGCGCACATCAATATGCACATTGAATGCAGCAGCCACGCACTCGGCAGTGATGTCATCGTGTGTTGGTCCGATGCCGCCGGATGTGAAGACATAATCGTGCGCAGCAGAAAGGGATGTGACAGCGCTTTTGATTGCATCTGGGTCGTCCGAAACCACTCGAACTTCTTTCAGGTCGATGCCTGCCCCCGTCAGTCGACCGGCAAGATGGTGCATATTGGCGTCACGGGTACGGCCCGAGAGAATCTCGTCGCCGATCACCAACATAGCCGCTTTGGGGTTCGCCATCC
>JAPPOI010000083.1 GCA_028818055.1 Boseongicola sp. | reverse complement strand
ACCGAGACCGTGTCACTGATCGCATAGGTCGCACCAACGCCAATGCTTTTGCGTCCTGTGGTCGGAGCCAGGGGAGTAGTGGTTTCTCCGCCTTGTTTCTCGTAACCCAGAGTGATTGCGCCCGACAGCTTCTCATTGAAGCGGCGGCCAACGCCCAGCGAATACGTGATCGTGTTACCAGAGAAGCTGGCATAAACGTTGCCGTTTGCGGTCAGGTTGAAGCCGTCCCAAGCCACGTAACGAACCGAGCCGAAGAGCAGTGTATCTTCAGCAACGCCAGTCTGGAATTCCAGGTTGTAGCTTTCAGGGAAATCAACGTCGAAGTCAGCGATAGGCGCAAAGTTCTCAGTGCCTGAGTAAGTGTTGGCAATCTCACTGGAGTAGGTCAGTGCGACGCGCAACGCGATCTCGGGCTTCTCGTAGGCTGCGCCAACGACATAACCGAAGTCATAGTCACTTGAGGCTTGCAAAAGTCCGGGTGACGACGCGATCTCGCCTTCACCGGTCATAGCACGAGGGCCACCATAAACGCTCACATTCTCGTTCACTTGATAACGCGCAAGTGCCGTTACACCAGTTGTCGAGATTGTCGCAAAGCCGCCAGCAAACGTGCTGTCAACATAGCGAACGTCAGCTCCAAAAGGCTCGTCGACGAGAAGCGACAAGGTCACTTTATCGTTGATCTTCTGGTTCAGAACGAAACCAACGCTGTTGTAGTCTTGCAGCGGGTTAGTCTCACCGCCGCCTACGCGATTTGCCTCTGGCATAATCGAACCGAACGACAACGAAATCGACGTTCCGCTTTCACCGGTATCGTTAAAAATCTGGCCAATATACTGTCCCGAACGGTCAATCCCGCCCGCATTTGCGACCGACGCTCCAATGGCCAAAGCCGAAGCCGTCATAAGAGTTTTTTTCATTGCTTAAGTCTCCCCACTTAAAGCGTTCCTCCGCGCGCAATTAGAAAGTTCGGGTGTTATGGGTCAATTCTTTACGCAGCGTAATGATTAGGGTTGTGTCGCAGCGTCACAAAACCGTCACGATCGGTTTCGGGCCTCTGTGAGGATGTTGAAGTAGTTCCCGCCGAATATCAGCAACGCGCCGATCAATACCGCAACGCTGATCGGTTCGCCGTAGAATATGGCCCCAATAACGGCAATTGCTGGCAATCTGAGAAAATCCATCGGGGTTACGATGCTGGCCGGGGCGACCCTTAGGGCGTTGGTCAGGCAGGTGTGCGCAATAAGCCCGGCCAACCCGACCAGAGCGACCCATGGCCATGCGGCTGCGGACGGCCAGACAACGTCGCCATCCCAACCAGTGGCAATTATGCCCATGACAGCCTGCATCGCAGTTAGCCAAAACAAAATGCCAAGGATCGTTTCGCTGCGGGTCAGGTACTTTGTACAAACGATGGAACCCGCAAAGCCGATTGCCGACATAGCGGCCATTGCAAGACCAAGTGGGTTACCGCCGCTTCCGGGCTGGGCGACGATCAAGGCGCCGATAAATCCAAGTGCCAATGCGATCAGACGAGGACGGGTCAGTTTCTCCCCAAGAAACACGGCCGCCAGGATCATCACCCAGATGGGTGAGGTGAACTCAAGCGCGAAAAGTTGTGCCAACGGGATCAAGGACAGTGAGTAAAACCAAAGATTCTGCCCTGTGAAATGGCTGAGGTTTCGCAGGAAATGCAGACCAAGCCGGTCTGTGCGAACTTCGCGAATTTTTCCTGTGGTAACGCCAATGATCAGAATGATCGCCAGCCCGATGAACGAGCGGTACATCATCAACTCAAAGGTATCGAGTTCAGGGGACACCGCGCGGCCGGCGATCGCCATCGAAGAAAAGGCAAAAATAGCGCCCACCATCCATAGTGCGGCGGCAACTGGGCGCGAAGTTTCCATCACTCCATCTCGATGGTGCCGGGTGGCTTCGATGTGACGTCGTAAAAGACGCGGTTTATACCTTGAACCTCGTTGATGATCCGCGTTGCCGTCTCACCCAAGAATTCGTGGCTGAATGGGTAATAGTCTGCGGTCATGCCGTCGACCGAAGTCACAGCGCGAAGCGCGCACGAATAGTCATAGGTTCGACCGTCACCCATCACACCGACGGTGCGCACCGGCAGGATTGCAGCAAAAGCCTGCCAGATTTCATCATACAACCCGTGCTTGCGGATTTGATCGATGTAGACAGCGTCGGCTTTGCGGAGAATATCGAGCTTCTCCCGAGTGATTTCTCCAGGGCAACGAATTGCCAGCCCAGGGCCCGGGAAAGGGTGACGACCGATGAAATGTGCTGGAAGACCAAGTTCACGACCAAGCGCCCGGACTTCGTCTTTGAACAGCTCGCGCAAAGGTTCGACCAGCTTCAAGCCCATTTTCTCTGGCAAGCCACCCACATTGTGGTGCGACTTGATCGTCACCGAAGGGCCGCCGGAGAAGCTGACCGATTCAATGACATCCGGATAAAGCGTGCCCTGAGCAAGGAATGCCGCCCCTTCGATCTGATCGGCGTATTTCTGGAAAACATCGATGAAAAGCTTGCCGATGATCTTGCGCTTGGTTTCGGGATCGCTGACTCCGTCGAGTTCGCCGAGGAAAAGCTCTTGCTCCTCGGCGTGGATCACCGACAGGTTCATGTGATCGCGGAACATGGTCACCACTTCGTCCGCCTCGTTCAGACGCAGAAGGCCGTGATCAACGAATACGCATGTCAACTGCTCGCCGATCGCTTCGTGGATCAGCGCTGCCGCAACCGACGAGTCAACTCCGCCGGACAAGGCACAAATTACCTTCGCGTCGCCGACCTGTTCTTTGATCCTTTGTACGGCTTCTTCGCGGTAAGAGGCCATCGTCCAGTCGCCGCTGAAACCAGCCAGCCGGACGAAGTTCTCATAGAGTTTTGCGCCTTTTGGAGTGTGATGGACTTCAGGATGGAACTGTACCGCATAGAAGTTACGCTCGGTGTCTGCGGTGATCGCATATGGCGCGTTTGGCGACGTGCCATAGACCTGAAAACCTGGAGCAATATCAGCGACATGGTCGCCGTGGCTCATCCAGACTTGTTCATCACCTTCGCCAAACCAGCCGTCCAGAACATCCAAGGATGTATCGCCGGGCGTTACATACGCGCGCCCAAACTCGGCGGTGCCGTGGCCACGCTCGACCCGACCGCCCAGCATCTGCATCATCACCTGTTGGCCGTAGCAAATGCCAAGTATGGGAATTCCCAAGTCATACACATTTGCCGGCGGGCGCGGCGAGCCTTCGTCTATGACACTGCACGGGCCGCCTGAAAAGATGATGGCCTTGGGCGCAAAGTCTTCGATGAAGGTGTCTGTGACGCTTTGGTAGGGATGAATTTCGCAATAGACGCTCAATTCCCGCAGCCGACGTGCAATCAACTGCGTAACCTGAGAGCCGAAATCGATGATGAGAAGGCGGTCGTGAGGTGCGCTGGACATGTGTGGTGATTAGGCAGGATATGAGGCGGGCGCAAGCGCTTCCGATGTCGTTTTCGCAGTGCACTTGTGCGCAATTCGCCGAAGGTCAATTCTAGACTAGTCTAAGAAGGGCCAAATATCATCAAATCACTAGGTGCAGCATGTCAGAGGGTCGTGTTAAACGCAGGGGCCGTGGAGGCGGAGGAGCCGCTCGTCGGGCCGAGCGGACTGCCGTCAAAATCGAAGCGGCCAAGTTCATCGAGCGCAAGGTTCCGAACCTTGAGATTCTGAACGATGAAGCGCTTGAGATTATCGAGGCGAATGCGGAAACCGTTCTTGAAGAGATCGGCGTCAATTTCGTCGATAATCCCGCTGCATTGGACCGTTGGCGTGACGCCGGCGCCGATATCGATGGAGAGCGTGTCCGACTACCAAAAGGTCTGGCGCGAAAACTGATTTCGACTGCGCCCTCATCCTACACCCAGCATGCAAGAAACCCGGACCGTTCGGTAGAAATTGGCGGCAAGAACTTGGTTCTTGCCCCGGTCTATGGACCACCGTTTGTACGTGATCTGGAAGGCGGGCGTCGCTATGCGACTATCGAAGATTTCCGCAATTTCGTGAAGCTTGGCTACATGTCGAAGTGGTTGCACCACTCGGGCGGAACGGTGTGTGAGCCGACTGACGTGGCGGTTAACAAACGTCACCTGGATATGCTTCACGCTCACATGACGCTATCCGACAAGCCTTTCATGGGATCGGTGACGGAGCCCATTCGCGCGCAACACAGCGTCGAAATGTGCGAGATATTGTTTGGCAAAGACTTCGTAGCCAACAACACAGTGATGACTTCGCTCGTTAACATCAACTCGCCACTGACGTTCGATGCAACGATGATGGGCGCACTAGAAGTGTTTGCCGCGAACAACCAGGCGTCTATCGTCTCGCCCTTTATCGTTGGCGGAGCCATGTCTCCGGTTTCGGTCGCGGGGACACTGACGCAAGTCGTTGCCGAGGTTTTGGCAGGTGTTGCGTATTCCCAGTTGATCCGGGCTGGTTCACCGGTGATTGCCGGTACTTTTGTGACGTCGATCGACATGAATTCGGGCGCGCCGACGTTCGGAACACCAGAAGCCGCGCAGATCACCTATGGAATGGGACAGTTGGCCCGCCGGCTTGGGTTACCGTACCGTTCGGCCGGTTCGTTCTGCGGCTCGAAATTGCCAGATGCGCAGGCGGCCTATGAAACGGCCAATAGTTTGAATGTTGGTTTGCTTTCAGGCGTAAATTTCATGCTTCATGCCGCTGGTTGGTTGGAAGGTGGATTGGTTTCCAGCTTTGAGAAATTCGTAATGGATGCTGATCAGCTTGGCACTTTGCACAAACTGGCTG
>JAPPOI010000148.1 GCA_028818055.1 Boseongicola sp. | reverse complement strand
ATAGCGCTTCAACATGCAGGTAACGACGGCGCAGGAATCGCGCTGATGGGCTTCGTTAAGCTGTTCAGCGGCCAGCCGGAAGAAGGCTTACGGCTTTGCCTTTTGGCGATCCAGAACGAACCCGATTATCCGCAGTGGATTATGAAATCTCTGATTCCAGGGTTCCTGATGCTCGAACGTTACCGCGAAGCCAAGGAGGCTGCCGAAGGCGTGCTGGCTTCGCCTATCGAAGACGCCATGGCAACCGTGGTTGCGCTGCGTAGTCTGACGATCATGGCTCGGTTCGACGGTGATCAGAAAGCAGCGGAACGATACTGCGAAAGACTCCGCTCCGCAGCACCTTTGCTGACCGTCGAAGGCGTAAGATACCAATGCAACTATTGGAAGGATCTGGTGCACCTAGAGCGTTGCTGCGACGCGCTACGGCAAGCGGGATTGCCGGAGTAGAAAGCACTTCCGGGTTGGGTCATCTTAAGACCTCCGACCGACGTACCGATCACGTCTGAACCTGCGGGATAACCGGGCGTGAAACAGCGAAATCCAGACATCGGGCTGGTCCTCTTGGATCTTGGAGAAATTGACGCCGAACAATAAGCGCTGCACAGTCTTTGCATGGAACAGTTTCAGGGCCTTTCGAGCGTAATTGTGCAAGCCCTCCAGGACGCTAATTCCGAAGGTATGGACTATATAGGCCAGACCGAAATAGCCGTGCGTGCGGTGCGATCCGTGCGACCCGACCTGGATGCTCCGGCGGCTTTGTCGCTGGTCAAGCGATATCGAGTTGAGCAAATGGTGCACAGACTGGCGCCATTGCGATGAATGACGACGACATGATCGATGCGCTGGAGGCGACCGGCGACTACCGTGTCCTGCGTCACCTTCAACCCAAATCCCGCTACAACGAACCCGACGGCACCGAGACGAAGGTGGCGATCTTCCTCGACCTGGAGACGACCGGCCTGGATCCGATTAAAGACGAGATCATTGAAATTGCGATGGTCCCGTTCGAGTTCTCTAGCGATGGGCGGATCTTCGATGTGCACCCCGCCTACAACGAACTCCAAGAGCCAAAGTCGGGAGTAGTCCCAGAGGAAATTACGCGCATCACCGGCATCACGACTGAAATGGTCCGCGGCAAGACGATCGATCCGGCAAAGGTAGCGGAGATAGCGTCGCCAGCGGCGTTGATCATAGCCCACAATGCAAGTTTCGACAGGAAGTTTGCCGAGAATGCGTTCGACGTTTTCTCAACGAAGGCTTGGGCGTGTTCGATGACGCAAATTTCTTGGAAGGCCGAGCATTTCGACGGAACGAAGCTCGAATACCTCGCCATGAAGAGTGGCTTCTTCTATGACGGTCATCGTGCCGCGATCGACTGCCACGCCGCCATCGAGCTGCTATCCAGGCCGCTGCCGGCCTCCGGTAAACTGGCTCTGCAAACACTCCTGGAAGAAGCACGCCAGCCGACATGCCGCGTCTGGGCGGATGGCTCGCCGTTCGACCTGAAGGACACGCTGAAGGCGCGCGGCTATCGATGGAACGACGGGACTGACGGCAATCCTCGTTCGTGGTATCGCGATGTCGGAGAAGGCGACCTGGACGAAGAGCTATCCTATCTGCGTAAAGAGATCTTCCAGCGAGACGTCGATATCCCAATCGTCAAGATCTCCGTATTCGACCGGTTTTCAGATCGTGTATGTTGAAGCCGTGTCAAAGGAAGAGAGCATTGACCGGCATTCAACGGATCCTGTTGTGAAGGAGCCAACTCTTTTGCGGATCGCGTCGAGGATGATGATCGTCGCGTGGGCGCTTCTGTTCATCGCAGTTGCTCCCAGTTCCCTTCTTTCGGAAGAGTTTCCGGTGAAGATACGCACCGAGCGTGAAAATGCTGGAATCATCCAGCAGTATCTGGAAGCCAGGAAATGGCTGGATTGCGATTGCGCGGCGCCGACACCGTCGTGCGAACTTCCATGCAAGCCGAAGAAACGCCGGGGCTGGATATGTGGCACACCAATGATGCAAGCCGACGCTGAGATCGACAGTCTGATCGAGAGTGGCGCGCCCTCCAGCGTCGTCGTCAGCAAGATCGAACGCCACCCGTCGCCTTTCACACCGATCGCTATTCTCCGAAATTACAAAGAGCCGAAATAGCCCAGGAAAATTTCCCGCAGAACCGTGCACTGGCTCTCCAGGTCAAAATCAATCACCGTCTATGGATTTCTTGCATGGTTGATCTGGTTCAGTTCAGCCAAAGCAGCTCTCGACTGCGGCGTTGACATGGCTCCCACATAGGATTTCATCACAGCGCGGGCCGCTTGTCGGCCCAAGGCCGAGCGGCTTCGAAGGCGGCGGCAGCACGCAGCACGCCAAGGTCGACGGACGGACAGACGACAGATAACCAGCGAGCGGCGCTTGAGGAGGTCGCAACACGCTCCGGCTGGCAGTTCGTCGAGGTCTACGAAGATCACGCCGTGTCCGGTGCCAAGGCACGCGACAAGCGACCAGCGTTCGACCGGCTTTGCAAGGACGCCACGCGCCGCAAATTCGACGTTGTCATGTCCTGGTCGGTTGATCGGCTGGGTCGGAGCCTCCAAGACCTTGTCGCCTTCCTGGGCGAGTTACACGCCGTCGGTGTCGATCTATTCCTGCATCAGCAGGGCATCGACATGACGACACCGGCTGGCAAAGCAATGTTCGGGATGATGGGTGAGAACGCCGGAGCAATAATCCACCACTGAAGCGGCCGGAATGTCTGGCTGTAGCCGGAGTAAAAATCCGCCAGTGGTACCCTCTGTGTTTTTTTGCAGAGGGCGGGGATGAAGTCAGTGGAACTGTACGGTCGTGTTCGTTACGCGGTAAAGATTGAGGGGATGAGCCGTCGTAAGGCGGCGCGAGTTTTTGGCATTGACCGCCGAACGGTCGATAAGATGTTGAGCTTCTCGGAACCTCCGGGGTATCGCCGCACGAAGACGCCGAAGCGGCCGAAGCTTGATCCGTTTGTCGGCATCATCGACCAGATCCTTGAGGAAGATACAGAGCGTCCGAAGAAGCAGCGCCATACGTCGAAGCGGATTTTTGAACGCCTTCGTGACGAGCACGAGTTCAAGGGCGGCATCACGATCGTGAAGGACTACGTTTTCGCAGCCCGTCGGCGTCAGCGCGAGATGTTCGTGCCGCTGGCCCACCCGCCGGGTCACGCCCAGGCCGACTTTGGCGAGGCGGATGTGGTGATTGGCGGCGTTCAACACCGCACCCATTTTTTTGTCATGACGCTCGGCAGCCTCAGAGGTGGAGAAGAGACAGGCCACACAGCGACGGCTGTTTTGTCTGTGCCTATCCGGCAGCGTCTTCGGAAGCGTGGATGGACGGGCACAACCGGGCCTTTACCTTCTTCGGCGGCGTCCCCCAGTCCATCCTTTACGACAACGACAAGTGCCTGGTGGCGCGCATCTTGCCGGACGGCACGCGGCAACGAACCCAGACGTTCAGCGCGCTGCTGTCCCACTACCTTTTTGAAGATCGCTATGGCCGCCCGGCGAAGGGTAACGACAAGGGGAACGTGGAAGGGATTGTCGGGTTCGCCCGGCGCAACTTCATGGTTCCGGTTCCCTGGTTTGACACCTGGGACGCTTTCAACGCCCACCTGGAGGAACGGTGCCGCCATCGCCAGGGTGATGTCGTGCGCGGAGAGCGCGCGAGCATCGCTGACAGGCTTGTCCGCGACCGCGACGCAATGGCCGACCTGCCGCCCTCCCTGTTTGATGCCTGTGACAAACGGGCAGCAAGGGTCAGCTCCCTGTCTCTGGTGCGTTATCGCGGCAATGACTATTCAGTCCCCGTGGCTTATGGCCACCGCGAGGCCTGGGTTCGCGGATACGTTGACGAGGTGGTCATCGGGTGTGGGGCAGACGAGATCGCCCGCCATCGTCGGTCCTATGATCGGGAGGACTTCGTCTTCAACCCGATCCATTATCTCCCCTTGCTGGAGAAGAAGGTCGGCGCCCTGGATCAGGCCGCACCTCTGGCCGGCTGGGATTTGCCTGATGTGTTCGCCACAGCGCGGCGTCTTCTGGAAGCGCGCATGGGCAAAGCCGGCAAGCGGGAATACGTGCAGGTTCTGAGGTTGCTGGAGACCTTTGATCTCCACGACCTGGCAGGGGCAATCAAAGACGCACTCGACCTTGGCGTGATGGGCTTCGACGCCGTCAAACATCTGCTGCTGTGCCGCATCGAGAAGCGGCCGCCCAAGCTGAACCTGGAGGTCTACCCGCATCTGCCGCGCGCCCGGGTGACGACGACCCGGGCGGCCAGCTACATGAACCTGCTGGAAGGACACAATCCGGGATTGGCATCATGACGGACGCCCCCGAACTGCTGTTGTCGCACCACCTGAAGGCCCTCAGGCTGCCGACATTCTTGCGTGAATACGACAAACAGGCCCGGCGCTGTGCGCAAGAGGGTGTCGATCATGTGCGTTACCTGACCCGGCTGGCCGAACTGGAACTGATCGACCGGGAACGCCGCATGGTCGAACGAAGGATCAAGCAGGCCAAATTCCCCGCCATCAAAAGCCTCGATGCCTTCGACTTCAAGGCCATTCCGTCCCTGAACAAGATGTTGGTTCTGGAACTGGCGCGGTGCGACTATCTGAACCGTCGGGAGAACGCTATTGCGTTGGGCAATTCCGGCACCGGCAAAACCCATATCGCCTTGGGGTTAGGCCTGGCCGCCTGTCAGAAGGGCCTCAGCGTCGGCTTCGTCACCGCCGCGGCCCTGGTCCATGAACTGATGGAGGCCAGGGACGAAAAGCGCCTGCTCAAGTTCCAGAAGCAACTGGCAAAATAT
>JAPPOI010000433.1 GCA_028818055.1 Boseongicola sp. | reverse complement strand
GGCCTCGCTCACGGTGTTGGTGAACCGATTGAAATCGAAGGTCTATCTGGGACCTACTTGGGGATCGACGAAGATTTTGGCATGTTACTTCGCGACAATGAAACGACCCACGCCATACCGTTAACCCGCCTTTTGGAGACGTGACATGAACCTCGCCCGCGCCATCCACTTTGATGAGAGCGACCAACGCGTCTTTCACGTTTCCGCGCGTACCGGAGAGTGGTGTATCTCAGGCGGATTTGAATTTTCAAACTGGTCAGAATCGGATTTGACGGGCAAGGCCCGACAGGCGTTTTCTAACGGATGGTTCGGCCTTGAAACGTCCGGTCGGGTGACCTTCGTTGCAGTCACGAAAATCGAGCAGTCCGAAATGGACGAATTGGTCGACATGCTGGCAGAGCATTTTGTCACCTACTATGGCGCACCCAACAAAGAAGCCGCGCTGCCTGTCGCAAAGGAAGAACTGAGTCATATGTCCAGCCTGTGTGATGAACACGATCCAAACACGTTATTGACGGTCAGCCGAGAGCTCACCGAGGCTGGTGTGAAGGAAATGTTCAGGTCAATTCAGCCGTCAGATGCTGGCATCGAACAATTTGCCATTCATGGTTCTCTCGACGAGTGATCATCTGGCAGACGCGATGGCGATCGGGCCGTTCCTGGCGCAAGGTTCCAGAATACGAGAGACACGAGGTTCGTGATATGGGCACATCTACGGATCGTTGCAACGTGTTAAAGCTCCAGTTTTGTTGCATGATGTGTAGCGTAGAGGTGGATTGAGATGCATTTGGGTTATACTTTTGCCTCGGGTCGAGGCGACACAGACTTGCTTCTTGCCAAGTTTGCCAATGAAGCCGCCGCTGAAGGCCTACGGATTGCCGGAACAGTGCAAATCAATGAGATGTGTGCGGACGACGGTCTTTGCGACATGGATGTCCGCGTCCTTCCAAATGGGCCGATTATCCGGATTTCTCAGTCACTTGGACGTGGTGCCAAAGGTTGCAGGCTTGACCCTGCCGCTCTGGAAGAGGCCGTTGGGCTCGTATCACAAAGCCTAACTGACGGTCTGGATTGTCTGATCATCAATAAGTTTGGAAAACACGAGGCTGACGGACGCGGCTTCCGACCTGTAATCAGCGAAGCGCTCGCACTCGGTATCCCTGTCATCGTCGGGATTGGTCGGCTAAATCGCGATGCCTTTATCGCTTTTTCCGACGGTCTGGCAGAAGAAATTGCGCCCGACTCAAGCGCAATCAAACGTTGGCTGGATGCATGTTTGGATGATCGAAACCACGTCGTTGGCGCGAAAACCAGTTAACCGGGTCCTCAACGAAGCCTTTCAAACGTAGTGGAACGGCCAAATATGGCGAGTTCTATCCTTTTGGATAGCGACCGTATGCCAATGCACAATTTCTTTTTCGGAGGAGTCCAACCACATTGCAAATGTCACCACTCACGCTACCCACCAGGTGACATTTTGGGGAGAAAGGGCGGCGAGCCGCGAGGACACCCGCAAAGACTTTGCCGGCCTGAACGCGTCAGGCCCCTGAAGTCACTCGCCGTCCTTTTTTGCCTTTTCGACTCGCGTGGCCCAAAACCTCAGTTAGCCAACCGCTGTAACGCAGGATGTGAGTCAGCCTTCGAGTAACTTTCTTCTTGCTGCATAGTCGTCGGCATCGATCTCTCCCCGTGCCAAACGCATGTCGAGTTCAGATAGGGCATTGGATTTTTGGTCTGTCTGGGCCCCGTGATCGAGGCGGCGCACGAACCAAATAACTCCAGCGACGATCAGACCCAAAACAATAAGCCAAAGGATCGGTCCAAACATCATACCGTATCCGTAGCCATAGCCCCAATCCATCATATGTCCGTACCCCGTAGTGTCGGCAAACGCCGGTGTAGTTAAAGTGGCGACAGGTAATACAAAGCGAAGCATTTTAACCTCCGTGAGTGTTTGACCTGAATTATCGATTAGACGCCAAGAACTGTCTTTGATTGGGATCAACTCAATCCCAAAACCTACAAGTGCCAATATTGCTACGAAGTGTTCCGCGCACTTCGAAAGCTCACAACTTTTGTGTTTTCTACTTCGAGACCGTCCGATTGATCGGTCGTTGGTATGCCGGCGATCGAAACCTGTCCTCTTCCATTGCGCTTGGAAACGTAAAGCGCTTCGTCCGCCATTTTCAAAAGCTCCGCGAGGGTAGTGTTGCCATCGTCTTCAGCAACGACAATGCCGATGCTCGCGGAAACTTTGCACTCGCGGCCGTGGTATTCGATCGGTGCCTCCAACGACTCGATCAATCTTTCCCCCACCGCTTTCAGGTGATCTGGGTCGGCAGTACCATCGCAAAGACCAAGGAATTCGTCGCCGCCCATTCGGGCAACAACATCGCCGCGCCTCATACAATTCAGAAATCGCTTGGCTGCGGTTTGCAGCACAACATCACCGGCTTCGTGCCCAAGAGTGTCGTTCACAGCTTTGAAGAAGTCTAAGTCCAAAACCATAACGGCAAACGGCTCATTGCGCCCCATACGCTCGCTGATCTTCAGCTCGAATCCACGCCGGTTTGGCAACCCGGTCAGCAAGTCAGTGACCGCAGTTTCTTGAGCAACCCGCCTTGCTGTTTCCAGTCGCTCGTTCAAACGGCGCGACTCGTCCATTGCCGCTGATTTGGCCTCCTTTAGGTACAGCATTTCGATTGCAAGATCGGTCGCTGCGAAATCACTAAGGTTCAACCGATGCTGAGAGACCGCGTCATAAACATGAATACCAAAAGATAGGTTCAATAGAATCCCGCCACCTTGACCGCCGGTTCTGGCAGCCACTGCGCGAAACAACGTGGGAGGGTCACCCCGAAGGCTGAGGTGAAGTGTGTTATCCAGATGGTTACGAAGGACTTGGAATGTCGTGATGCTGCGCGGTCGACGCACCTCAAGAACATCTAAGAAACCTTTGCCGACCAGCTGGCGTCCTGCGATCTTGCTCAGCGTAGGTCCAGCAGCGAGAATAATGCCGTCATTACTTAAGTGCACATACATTGGCATGAGCCTGCCAAGTTCTGCGGCTTCGATATCAACGGCACAAGTTTCGACGATTCCCACGCTACCCCCTTTTCGCCAGTTCAAACTTTCGACCCTCACCGAAATCGGTGTCGTGAATAGCAACCCGAAGATGGCGTCCAAGAGTGTCGGCTTCTTCAATTTCCAAGAGCGCGAGCGTGCCATAGTCGTCCGCCATGGCGCGCAGAACACCGGATAAGAAGAACTCTAATCCTTCAATCACACCTCTCACGCGCACAACATATCCGTAGCTTGACGCTTCGGTTTCATCGACCTCGATCATGGGAATCTCAAGATCGGGTACGGCCAAGCGCGCGCGCTCAGGCAAGTCATCAAGTGACAATAAAAAATCCGCAAATGTCTCGCCGCCAAACCTTAACAGCCTGCGCGGAACTTCACAATTTGGATGGGAAACCAGATAGTTACCCAGATCTTCAAAGAGAATTTCTTCCGACTTTCCAAGGAACAGAGAGGACGCCGTGATAAGCCGATCCGTGATAGCATCATCGTATTTCAGCATCGGCTCGAAGCTGTCGACGCCTAACTTCCCCATCTGCGCGATGCGGCTCCAGGCTTCCTCACCATAATTATCAATGACAAACCGCTCGACAGCGCGATTTACCAAACCAAACATCTGGACTTCCCTACAAAGTTCGCGGGGAAGTTAGCGATGGCCACTTAACAAAATCAGAATCTCGAAAATTGAGAATTCTAAAAGTCGGTTGGTGCGCCGCCCTCGGCTTTTCTGCGCTTAACGAACTCCGCAAGCTCCTCGCGCACGGCGGCGTCCATCGGTGGTTCCTCAAACGAGGCAACGATTTCTTTCCACATGTGATGCGCACGCTCTGCTGTCCAGATACCGCCGGCTATGTGCCAACCTTCGTAGTTCCGCCAGTCGCTCAAAAACGGCTGATAGAATGCGGTTTCATAACGGTCCTGGGTGTGTTGGATTCCAAAGAAGTGACCGTCACCGCCAACTTCACCTATCGCGTCCACTGCAATGTCTGCCTCGGTCGTCGCGGTAAGCGCGGGGTCGAAGTATCGAATGAACTGGTTCAGTACTTCGCAGTCCATAACGAATTTCTCTGGGCTTGCGATCAAACCGCCCTCTAGCCAGCCTGCGGCGTGATAAACCGTGTTCGTCTGGCTTTGCACCGCGGCCCAAAGTGAGGCGGTCGTTTCCCACATTGCTTGCCCATCCGGCACATTGGCAGCGCAGGAACCGGACGACCGGAGGGGCAGACCATAGTACCTTGCCATCTGGCCGGTCATTTGTGTGGCGCGGATGTATTCCGGAGTACCAAACGCTGGTGCTCCTGATTTCATGTCCACATTCGACGTGAACGTGCCCAGAACACATGCACTGCCGGGTGCAACCCACTGGAAAAGGGCGATCGCGGCCAAGGCTTCAGCGATCGATTGGGCAACAGCACCGGACATGGTGACCGGGGCCATCGCACCGGCCAAGGTGAATGGAGTAACGAAGACCGCTTGCCCACGACGTACACACCGCAAACACCCGTCAATCATGGGCTCGTCATGCTTCAACGGCGACGTTGAATTGATGTTTGTGTACATTCGCGGCGTAGCTTGGAACTCTTCTTCGGACAGGCCGCTGGCAATCTTCACCATCTCCATCACGTCTTCGACACGCTCTTTGCCAAGCGAATACGCATGCATGACTTTGTCCGTCAGAGTCAGCTTGTCATAGAGCATATCAAGGTGACGAACGCTGGCGTGGATATCGACCGGCTCAACCGGATAGCCACCTGCGAAGTGGATACAATTAAAGTACTGCGTGAGCTTCAAAAGCGTGCGCGCTTGCTCTCGTGTACCGGGAACTTTGCCCGTCGTAAGATCCATATAGTTCGGTGGCGATGAGACATTCCCGAACACAATGTTTCGACCGCCGATGGTAATTGTTTTTTCTGGATTACGCGGTGTCAAAGTAAAGGACGAAGGAACTTTCGCGACCATCTCCATGACAAAGTCGCGGTCCATTTTAACGTTTGTTCCATCGACCTTAACGCCAATCTGGCGGAACAAATCCAAGGCCTCTTCGTTCAGAAACTCAATGCCGATTTCTTCAAGAATCCGCATCGCGCCATTGTGGATCGCTTCAACCCCTTCCGGGCCTAACGGCTCTGTAGGGGCGTCAGTGTTGACCGGCTGAGTCCAGGGAAGCTGTTGAATGACATCTTTGCTTGTGCGCCGCGTATTTCCGGCGCGCCCACCCGCACGACGGCGTTTTTTCTCTTGCTCGGCCATCAAACTCTCCCGAATTTCTCGATAAAAGTTTTGGCCTTTTGCGGCTGGTTGGCGTTAACGCTAGCGACAAATTGTGTCGCGAACAGAACCCGGCAACTACGCTCGATCAGGCAAGCCAGTCCGGCAAATGGGAAATGTCCGGCAAGACAGCGTCCGCTAAATCGCTGAGGGCATCGGCCGTTGCAACACCGGTCAAAACCGCAACTGTTACCGTGCCGGCAGCACGTCCAGCATGCAGATCATGGCGGCTGTCACCAACCATAACAGCCTGATCCGGCGTAACGCCCAACGCATCGCAGGCCGCCAGAACTGGTCCGGCATCTGGCTTAAAACCAAAGCCGCTGTCGTAACCGGCGATGAAGTCAAACATATCCTCGACGCCAGCTTGGCGAAGATGCGCACGTGCCGGTGCTTCCGCATCGTTGGTCACGACACCCAAGCCGTACTTCAATGCTAAAGCCTTCAAGGTCTCGTTTAGTCGTGGCGCAGGCTGCTGTGCCACGTTGGTCAACATCGCATCAAGCCTTGATGCCAAATCGTCGAACTCGTGGAACACGGGTGCGATTGCATCTGCAACTTCGCCTGAGGTGCCAGCGATCACAACACTGTCGGGATGAAACCCAGTTGCAGGATCAAACTTCAGTACGTCACATGCTGTTTGAAAGCGATCGTTGTCTCCCGCCGACAATTCCGTCAAAGCTGCAACAAAGCCGTTCCGCCATGTTGATTGGAAGTCGAACAAAGTTCCATCTTTGTCGAAAATGATTGCACCGATTTTCACTCTAAAACCCTCAACGCCCTTTCCAGACCGGGTCGCGCTTTTCAGCAAACGCCTTCGCGCCCTCCAACTGATCTTCAGACGAATAAAGCGTGTCGACCGTCGCAAGTTGGCGCTTGGTGATACGGTTCAACGCATCCTGAAACTTGGAATCCTCGGCGTCCCGAACAACCTCTTTGATGGCTGCCATCACCAGCGGTGGACCGGATGCAATCAGCCGTGCAAGCTCCCAGACATTTTCTTCCAACTCACCTGGCTCGACGACTTCACGTAGGATGCCCCACTTCAGCGCCTCGTCCGCGTCCATCCACCGACCCGTAAGCAACATGTCCATTGCGACGTGATAGGGAATTCGCTTCGGCAGTTTGATCGAGGCTGCATCTGCGACTGTACCCGACTTTATTTCAGGCAAAGCAAAAGTCGCATTGCTGCTTGCCACGATCAGATCGCACGACAAAGCCAACTCGAAACCACCACCAAAGCAGATTCCGTCGACCGCGCAGATAACCGGCTTGTTGAGGTTTGGCAGTTCCTGCAATCCACCGAACCCACCGACGCCATAATCGCCGTCAACTGCGTCGCCGTTCGCGGCAGCCTTAAGGTCCCAACCGGCGCAAAAGAACTTGTCCCCTGCCGTTCGCAGAATGGCGACGCGCAACTCGGGATCATCCCGAAAATCGCGAAACGTCTCGCCCATGGCCCGGCTGGTAATAAGATCGATCGCATTCGCCTTTGGCCGATCCAACATCACTTCAAGTATCGCGCCTTCCCGACGCGTGCGAATGGACTGGTCAGACATTTACTTTCCTCCGAACGAGAGCGTCAGCAGCCACCGCGCCCGTTTCCCGCACCATGAGCGGATTAATCTCAATTTCCTGAATGCCAACCTCATCAAGCAAATAAGTCTGAAGCTTCAGGACTGTATCGACTATCGAATTCACATCAGCCTTTGGGCGACCCCGATATCCGTCCAAAAGAGGCCAAAGTTTAAGAGACTGCAAGGCGTCCACCACGTCTGCGTCAGTCGCCGGAACAATCAGTGTCGCTGTGTCTTTCAATAACTCGGCAGAAACGCCGCCCGATCCAACTGTTATCGTCGCCCCATAGACCGGGTCTCGGCGCACTCCGATAAGAACCTCTGCCACCGAGTCCGTCACCATCTCTTCTACCAAATAACCCGTCGCACCCTTCATGGGTGTTTGGCCAGTGAGATCGTTCAAGCCAAGGCGAACGGCACCCACTTCGCTTTTGTGTGCAAAGCCCAGCCCCTTAAGAGCTAACGGGGCAGAAATGTGTGTAATATCAATCTCTTCAATGCTGCTTCCTGCAGCTGAATTTGGGACTGTTACACCGGCCTGTTCGACATTTTTCTTAGAGTCCGCTTCATCCAACAATGTGCCGTCATCAGCAATCAACGCCGGTTCCGGACGCCAACTTTGACCTTGACCACCGGCCTTAGCTGCTTGAAGTGCGGCCAACGCATCTTGCAGTCCAAGAAGCGGAACGACGCCCCTCGCCATCAGCTCTATCGACCAGGTTTCATCGAAGGAATCCGGCAATGTAGACACGGCGAACGCCGGTTTCCCGGTATTCGTGGTTGCCGCCGCAATCGCATCAAATGCTGGCGTATAGCTGCTTGGATCGCATGTATCATCCCGGGGAGGATCAATGATGAACAACCCTGCGCCAAACCCCGCCAGAGCCGTTGTGAACACATCCTCCATGACCGGGCGATCACCCCATATGAACGTGTGGTAATCGAACGGGTTTGAAATGGTGACCAAAGGACCAAGTGCTTCCGCCAGCCGCTCGGCATGAGCTTTTGGAACCTCCGGAAAAGATAGGCCGCAATTCTCAACAGCATCTGCGGCAAGCCCTGCTTCACCTCCGGAGCACGACACCGAAATAAAGCTATCAGCCTTCAGCGGCCCGTGAACATGCAAGATTTTCAGCGTCTCGATCATCGCCGGAATGGAATACACCTCGCCGGCGCCGATCTGTCGAAAATAGGCGGAAGAAGCCTTGGCCTCGCCCGCCAACGCGGCGGTGTGAGTGAGCGCTGCGGCCTGCCCTGCTTCGGATTGGCCCGCTTTCAAAACGACTACGCCCTTTCCGGCAGCCCGCGCCTGTCCGACGACCTCGGCGAATGCACGAGCATCTCCAACGCCCTCCATGTACACGCCCAAAGCCGTAACCCGCGGGTCGTCAAGGAAAGCCTGTGCGAGATCGGACAACCCGGTCTGAGCCGCATTTCCAACGCACGCGACATACGCCACCGGCAATCCACGCCTCTGCATTGTCAGTGTGATGGCAATATTTGAAGACTGGCTGATAACTGCGACGCCGCTTTCAACCCGCCGACACCCTTGTTCATCAGGCCAGATGACGGCTCCATCCAGTCCATTGATCAGACCATAGCAGTTCGGACCAAGGACTGGCATGTCACCCGCCGCAGAAATAAAGGCTTGCTGCAAGTCTTGGTCGCCAGTTTCGGAAAATCCGGATGCAAAACAGACACTTCCGCCGCAGTTCGCAGCGTTTAGCTCTTTTAGAACGTCCAGTGTGGCGTGCCGGTTGACACCAACAAACGCAGCATCCGGTGCGCCGGGAAGGTCACGGATGGAGCGGAAACATCGTTGGCCACCGATCTCCTCACGGGTCGGATGCACGGGCCAAACATCACCTTTGAAGCCAAATCGGGCGCACTCTAACACGACCTTTTCCGCCCATCCCCCGCCGAAGACGGCAATGGATTTCGGATGCAAAAGGCGCGACAGGTCGCGTGTCATGCGCCAAGCGGCCTGAGCAATTCGCGGCCAATGATATGGCGCTGGATTTCGCTGGTTCCGTCCCAGATGCGCTCGACTCGGGCATCACGCCAAAACCGTTCGACCGGAAGATCGTCCATGAGACCCATACCACCATAGATCTGCAAAACCGCGTCGGTTACGCGAGCCAACATTTCGGTGGCGTAGACTTTGGCACTTGCGATTTCGCGATTGGCCGGAAGGCCCTGATCCAACCGCCAAGCTGATGCAAGTGTAAGATAATCGGCTGCATCGATCTCTGTGATCATGTCCGCCAACTGGAAACTGATACCCTGAAACTTGCCAATCTCTTGACCGAACTGCTTGCGTTCAGCCGCATACTGCAAGCCAAGATCAAAGGCCCGGCGGGCGCGGCCTACAGACATCGTGGCAACTGTGATCCGCGTTGCATATAGCCACTCATTCATGACCGCAAAGCCACCATCGACCTCTCCCAAAACCTGGGCATCAGGAAGTCGGCAATCCTCGAACTCGAGCACCATATTCTTGTAGCCACGATGACTGACTGACTTGTAACCGTCGCGAATTGTGAAACCGGGTGTTCCTCGGTCGACAAGAAATGTCGTGATACGCTTCTTCGGACCCTTGGGTGTCTGGTCTTCGCCGGTTGCAACAAAAACAATAATGAAATCAGCGTGTTCCGCACCCGAAATGAAATGCTTGGTGCCATTAAGCACCCAATCGCCGCCGTCCCGGACTGCAGAACATTTCATGCCGCGCACGTCCGACCCCGCATCCGGTTCAGTCATGGCCAAGGCGTCCATTCGCTCGCCGCGGACAGCGGGTAGAAGGTAGCGTTCTTTCTGCTCACCTTCACACGCCATCAGGATATTTTGGGGACGACCAAAGAAGTGTGTCAGCGCCATAGAACCGCGACCCAACTCGCGCTCAACCAAAGCGAAATCCAAGTGAGACAAGCCAGCACCGCCGACCTCTTCCGGAAAGTTGCAGGCATAAAAGCCAAGCTCGATGGTCTTCTGCTTGATTTGTTCTGCGATCTCAGCAGGCACTTCGCCGGATTGTTCTACCAGCACTTCATGTGGGTAGATCTCGTTCTCAACGAAGCTGCGCACGGTATCGACGATCATTTGCTGTTCGTCTGATAATCCAAAGTTCATGGCGTCCTCATTCAACTGTTTCGCCGAGCCCTGGCATGCAGGCTATTCGGATTGCTCCACCGGAAAGCTTTCATAAGCCGTCTACGACGTGCGTGTGGGTCATAGCTGCAAGTCTGCTCGCGACTTCAGGCTGCGGGTTGCAACTCTTTCGGGTCTCAAGACTGACGTGAAGCAGGAATTGTTCACATGTCGCCTGCAACGCGCCGTCACTTAACCTCTTCATTTCGTGGAAAAGTTTCAGCTTCTTGCCCTCACCCATCAAGATGCGGGTTTCGACAATCACCGCTTCGCCAGCGTGGGTTTCGTCAAGATACTTAATTGTCGTTTCGGCAGTGAAGTAACTGTACCCCGAAGCGATGTAGTCCGGGTCGGCACCGATGGCGATCATCAAGCCGTCGGCGGCATCAGAAAAGATCTGACCATAGCGACTTTCGTTCATGTGGCCGTTGTAATCTGTCCAATCGACCGGGATGGTACGGCGTACCGTCTCCATTGGCACAACAGTCCGGTCCGGCTTTTCGAAACCCGCTTCATGTTCATTCAAAAGCGCGCCTGCCGCGTTCCCTCGCCCTTTCAATCCACGCATCATGGCAATCAGGTTCGTATCCCGTAGGCGTTCCAACTCTCGAATGGTAAGATGACCACTTTGCGCGTCAGACTGGTCACCGATGGTTTGGATGAGATCATCCGTCAGTTCGGGAACATCCATCAATTTCGTCCAAGGCCATTTCAATGCAGGTCCGAACTGCGAAATGAAGTGGGCCATCCCACCTTCTCCACCCGCGATGCGATAGGTCTCGAACAACCCCATTTGCGCCCATCTCAGCCCAAATCCATATCGGATTGCGTCGTCAATCTCTTCGGTCGTTGCGATCCCATCCTTTACCAACCAAAGCGCCTCACGCCATACAGCTTCCAGGAATCTGTCGGCGATATGCGCATCAATTTCTTTCTTAACTTCAAGAGGATAAAGGCCAACAGATCGCAGCACTTCCTTGGCATCGGCCACCACGGAACTGTCTCCCCCGTCTCCGGGCACGACCTCGATCAGTGGCAGCAGGTACACTGGATTGAAAGGATGGGCGACAAAAAGCCGGCCGCCAGAGGCAAGACCTTCCCTGAGTTCTGAGGGCTTAAACCCACTGGTCGAGGACCCTAGCGGCGCAACCGAATTAGCAGCTTCCAGTTCGGCGTAGACTTTGTGTTTCAAGTCCAGACGCTCGGGCACACTTTCCTGAATGTAGTCCGCGTCTGACACCGCCTCGGCCAAAGATGTCGCAAATGTAAGCGTGCCCTCTTCCGGCAACGCACGGTCATAAAGCATCGGTAACGCCCAGCGCGCGTTATCAAGAACCTCGCCAATCTTCCGTTTGGCCTCGGGATCAGGATCGAAGACCGAAACGTTCCATCCGTTCAGCAGGAAACGAGCGGCCCACCCGCCTCCGATGACGCCTCCGCCGATGATTGCCGCCTTCTTCATGCGCTATTCGTCTCCGTATGTCCGTCGATGGCAATGGCTTGCCCGCTGATCCGCGCTGCGGCCGGAGAGGCCAGCCAAAGCACTGTGTCAGCAACATCATCCGCTGTGACCCACGTCTTCATTGATGTCCCTTCAGCATATTCGCGCCGAATTTGGTCAATCGGTTTTCCGCTCGCCGACGATTGGTTGGCCAGCATCCGTTCCATGCGATCGCCTTCGATGGCGCCCGGACAGATCGCATTCACACGGACACCAAAAGGGCCCAACTCCATCGCAAGTGTCTTCATTAAACCGATGACGCCCCACTTCGCGGCAGCATAGGGCGATCTATGCGGATGCCCCCACTGCCCGCTAGTCGACGAGGTCAATACGATAAGCCCTTGTCCAGCGTCCTTCATGACGCGCGCAGCCCATTTGCTGGTCAGAAACGCACCGTCCAGATTGACGGCCAAACACGCGCGCCAATCATCAAGTTTCAGGTCCTCAATGCACCCAGCTGGCCCTCCAGTTCCCGCATTCGCACAGACGACGTCCGCGCCACCCCATTCATCTTCCACACTGCCAAGAAAAGCAGTCATGTCACGTTCATTGGAGACGTCGGCATGATGCACGCGGATCATCGAATTGGCGGCCTGAAAGGCCTTAACCGCTTCATTATCGGCGTCACAAACGGCCACCCGATCGCCGTGATCAGCAAACCGTTTGGCTATCTGGGCGCCCAGTCCCGACGCACCCCCTGTGATCACCACGCGTCGGCTCATGAGAACAGCGTCCTCACTTTTGCAGCGACGGCTTGACCGAGAATTTCGTGACTATCGGCACTCCAATGCACGCCATCAAGCGGGTCGACTTTGATGAGCGCTCCCGCATCTAAAAATGCAGCTTCGTTTTCAGTCGCAAATCGCTCCATTTGTTCGGGTAGACCCTCACAACGGGCTTCCGCACCGCTGAAGATGCCAGCCAGATCACCACGCTCACGAACCGGTGGCGGGCAAATGATCAGAACGTGGTCGACGACATCCAGTTTCTTTGCCTCGTTGATAAGCCGAGCAACTCCAAGCGCGATGTCTTGGCTGTTCACACCAAACCTTTGCTTTGTGTCGTTGGTCCCAAGACAAATGATCAGAACATCAATCGGTCGATGCGATTCCAAAATTGCCTGAAATGGCCGAAGACCGTTGCGGTATTCGCCTTCAACTGGATCATCAAAGACGGTTGTGCGGCCGGGAAGCCCTTCCACAACAACATCCCATTTCGCACCTAGGCTGTCAGACATCACGCCCGCCCAGCGAATGTTCTTGGGATGTATTGGATCGTCAGCGAGCGTCGCCATCGGACCTGTCCCGAAGGTGTTGCTGTCGCCGTAGCAAAGTACGCGGCGCATCAAACCGGTGGCCTTTTTTCCAACGAAAGTTTCGCTCGGACGTCTTCGGGTCCAATCACTCGTGCGCCCATTCCTTCAATGATGCCGCGGGCGCGTTCGACCAGTTGCTCGTTTGTCGCCAACTGCCCCTTACCAAGCCATAGGTTGTCCTCGAGCCCAACTCTTACGTTACCGCCGGCAAGTACTGCTGCGGCAACGTACGCCATTTGATGTCGTCCCAGCGAAAACGCCGAGAACGTCCAATCCCGCGGAACATTGTTAACCATGGCCATGAAGGTATTAAGATCATCTGGCGCGCCCCAAGGTACACCCATGCAAAGCTGCACCAATGCCGGCCCTTTAAGAATGCCTTCTTCGACCAGTTGCTTTGCAAACCATAGGTGACCGGTGTCGAATGCCTCGATCTCGGGCATGACACCCAACTCTGTCATCATTCCACCCATGGCACGCAACATGCCCGGTGTGTTCGTCATGACATAATCAGCTTCCGCAAAGTTCATCGTTCCACAGTCGAGCGTACAAATTTCCGGACGACATTCCGCAACGTGCTGCACACGCTCTGTTGCCCCGGCCATGTCGGTTCCATTGCCAACTGGAAGCGGTGCTTCGACGGGACCAAAGACAATGTCACCGCCCATGCCGGCCGTAAGGTTCAAAACGACATCAACGTCGGCGTCGCGAATGCGGTCCGTAACTTCCCGGAACATTTTCGGGTCGCGGCTGGGTACGCCGGTTTCCGGATCGCGGACATGGCAATGAACAACAGCGGCCCCAGCTTTTGCAGCCGCAATCGCACTATCTGCAATCTCTTTCGGGCTGCGCGGCACATTCGGACTGCGGTCTTGTGTCGAACCTGAACCTGTGACGGCACAGGTGATGAACACTTCATTATTCATCTCAAGCGGCATTTGCGATCCTCCCTAATTGCTTCTCAGGATATTCCGATTGACGCGCAATACTTTGCTGAATTAGTCAAAAATATGCGCAAATGGACAAAACCCAACACACGGACCGAGCACTTTGTATTCCTGCTTTTCGAGCAGTTCTCGAACCAGGTTCTAGCAAACGCCCTAGAACCACTGCGCGCAGCGAACACCTTCTTGGGTCGCACGGCGTACACATGGGACCTCGCATCAGTCACAGGCGAGCCGGTTCACTCATCAGCTGGTATGCAAGTCGTCCCAAACATCGCGTTCCCGGTTGAAAACCCTCAATCGAATTTGGTGCTGCTTCCCAGCTATGGGTATCGGCAAATCGCGACACCTTCGTTTCTTCGACAGTTGAAAGCTGCGAGCAACAGTTATGCCCGTTTGGTGGGGGTAGACGGAGGTGCCTGGGCTCTTGCAGCAGCGGGGCTATTGGACGGATATCGCGCGACGATCCACATGGATGAATTCGACGCATTCTCGGAAAAATTTCCCGAGGTATTTGCCCTAAGAAGCCGTTGGATCGACGATGGCGATCGCATGACGGCTGGTGGTGCAATCTCTGCGTTCGAATTGATGATGAATCTCGTCGCCGAAGCACATGGCACCGCTTTGACATTGAGAATTGCCGCACTGTTTGCAGCCGTTGACTCGAACGCGCCCAACCCGCTGGAACCACCGCGCGGGGATGTTCGCCTCCGCCGTGCGCTTGCAACCATGGAGGGCAACATCGAAACACCCGTTCCAATTGCCGAACTGGCCGTCGCCGCCGGCTGCACACATAAGGATCTCGAACGCAGGTTTCACCGCACATTTGGAGCCTCCCCGCGCAAGGTTTATCAACGCATCCGGCTGAACACGGCACGCAACCTAATCGAAACGTCTTCAATGAGCCTGAGCGAAGTTTCGACTAGGGTTGGGTACTCCAACGCATCCGCGTTTTCCCGAGCATTCCGTGAAGCATTCGGACAAAGTCCACGCTCATTCAGATCCGTTGAATAGCGACCCTACTCTTCGGCGATCTTGAAAATGACAGTGACTGACTGATTGAAGTCTATCTCGCCAGCCGCAATCGGCACCGCATCAGACGCCTCCATCAATACACTGCGTTGCAACGGCATTGATCCACCGCCGCCCAACTCATTGATCTCAAGAACATCTCCGACCTCAACACCGGCAGCGCTGGCAAGTAGCTCTGCCTTTGATCGTGCATTCTTTACAGCCAATTCCCTCGCCTGATCACGTAGCGGATCGGGGTCCGCGACCGAAAAGAAAACGCCATTCAACGTATTTGTCCCCTGCCCGACAACCTGGTCGAGCAATCCACCAAGATCATCCAAATCCCGCACCCGAACTGATAGTGAGTTGCTTGCGATGTAACCGGTGACCCGTGGCGGGCTACCATCGTTCGAGCGCTGAAACCTTGGCGACAGGCTGATGTTGGTGGTCTGAATATCGCGGTCTTCGACGCCAAGTTCTTTAAGCTTGGCAAGAACGTTGCTTGCATCAGTGGATGTCAGCCGCATTGCCTCGCCTGCGGTTCGAGCGTTGCGCTGCACTCCAACCTGAATTGTCGCCATATCTGGCGAAGCACTGACGCGCCCTTCTCCTATCACAACGATTTCTCGCCGCGAATCTTCTGCATTCAACACCCCTGAGTTGAGCGCCAAAACTGTAAAAACAACTAAGAAAATCCGCATCTTGGAACTCCTGAAATCGATCACGCTATCGTGCCGATGCTACACGCTTTTATTTGGCGTTGAATACGCGATTTTCTTCCGATTTTAGCACATCTGGTGGGTGACGGACACTTAGCCACGTGATATGCCTCCGCCATGTCTGAACGTTGGGGTTTTGATCTGTCCATGTCGGCCGTGCGTTTGATGCGCCGACAAGGTGAAAACTGGGCAGAAGTAGCAGTTGAAAAGATAGAAGGCGCGGACATTGAATCGCGCCTCCAAGGACTGGCAGATCGCGTTGCACCGGAAACCTCGGTGGACGTGTTCCTGCCGCGTGACCAAATCCTTTATGACGACGTAAAGTTGAACAGTGCTGAGTCCGCACGCGAGGATATCCACATCGCGATGGAAGGCCGGACGCCTTACGCGCTGGATGAACTGGCGATTGATTGGGAACTGATCGACAGCGAAACAGCCCGCGTTGCTGCGATAGCAAAAGAAACGCTGGACGAAGCACGTGATTTCGCCGCCGGTCGCGGCCTTGACGTCAAAGGGTACTCAGCGCTCTCAGACCAAACCGATTTTCCAAGACTGCCGGATTTTGGCGGTTACGATGATGCCCCAGTGATTGCTGATGAGGTGATCGGCTGTGCCTTCAAGTCTCGCCGTACAAGCCAACCGGAAGCAGACGCAGACGATCCGTTTGCAACGTCGGCAGAACCCGTCATTAAAGTCGACGAAGCCACGCCGGTGATGTCGGTCACGCCTACATCTCTGCCGCCTCTCAACCCCGGTGCACCACTTCCCCGCCAGAACTCAGCTCCTCGTGTCCGTACCGATATCGGGGCTTCGGCCGCCAGTCGCCGCGTTGCATCGGTCACCAGTGACGCACCGATTTCGGTACGCAGGCGTGAACGAGCCTTGCCGACACCAATTCTGGCAGCATGCGCAGCGTTGTTGTCTATCGGCATTGCGGCGATCATCTGGGCTATTCTTCCAACCCAGCCCGAAACCAGCCAATCTGAATTGGTTGAAGCACCAACTGTCACGGAAGTTCAGGATGAACCCACAACAGTTGAGCCCTCGCCCGAGCCGGATATCACTGAATTTCTTTCAGACGAACCGCCGGTAGTTTGGTTTGAAATAGCAGAGCCATCATCGCCAGAAGTTGTGTTCGTCCCGGTAAATGTCGCCACGGCGATTGATGCGACCACTACAAAGACCCCAAGCGACGCATTGGTTGCATACTCTGCGGATGGAGCAATTGAGTTGCCCAAGATCGCAGAAGCTCTTGATCGTCGCCCTGAAAATTTGCTTGGCCTTGATTTGAACGCACCTGATACGCTTGCGAGTGTTGCTTTGGCGGATGCCGATATGCCCGCACGCGCAGCCATGTTTAGCGCGCCGCGTGCAAGTCGCAATGTAACATCGGGCTTGTTCGATCTTGAAGCATTTGCGTCGAACGACCGGGTCATTGCTGCACTTGCGCCTCCGGCGGCACCGATTGTCGAGGAACCCGTAGTCGAGCCTGTCGAAGAACCCATTGTGGTTGATGCCGGGGAAGATACGTCCATTGAGGAGCCTCAATCCGGCCAGGATCAATCCGAAACCGAACTGGCGCTCTTGACCCCGACCGAGCCGATTGAAGTTGAGCCAGCCACCGAACCCGTCGAGGAGCCAGCGGCAGCAGCGGTTGAACCAGAAAGCGCGCCTCAGACTGAGGACGAGCAAGAGGCACTTCAGCTCGTTCCGACAGAGCTTGCCCAGTCTCTAACAGATATCGCTCCTCGGTCGCGCCCCGGCGACTTTGGCGAACGGATTGAGCGCCAAAGATATGGCGGGCGCACAATCAGTGAACTGGCAGACCTGCGACCGGCGGCGCGTCCCGGATCTGACCAAATGGCGGCTATGGTTGATCGTGCCACGACCGCACCAAGCGAGCTTGCGGTCGCGACGTCACTTGCGCCGCGTGGCAAGCCTGACAATTTTGATGCCATGGTCGCATCTGTGCGCGTTGCGCAACAAGCTGCGCGTCAAACTGCTGCAGCTGCAGCGTCTGCACCGGATACAACTGCCGCTATCGAAGCCGCAATGGCCGAAGAAGAAGCCGACGACGAAGCGACATCAGCCCGCAATTCGCCGCGCATGGCTATCCCGTCCACCGCTTCGGTTGCGCGGCAGGCGACTCTCGAAAATGCCATTCGCTTGAATCGAGTTAACCTTGTCGGTGTGTACGGCTCTGCCGCCGACCGTCGTGCATTAGTTCGGCTGCCCTCGGGCCGGTACGTCAAAGTCAAAGTTGGTGATCGAATTGACGGTGGGACGGTTGCGCAGATTTCGGCGTCTGAATTGCTTTATGTGAAACGCGGTCGCACCGTTTCGCTAAAGGTCCCGCAGGGCTAAATCCGACATTCCGCGGCAGCTTGAAACGTACCTCGTCCCTCATGGGGCGCGAGGGTCTGCACGGAAAAATCTTCTCCGTCAAAGCTGACAGCTAGGACATTGCGCCAATTTGCGTCGGCGACAATCATCTCTGGTCCGGATCCGCAATCGCGAATACCTCCCGCGATGTCCCGTTCCCCAATGCGGTGGTTTGTTACGCCAGGCAATTCCGCGACTAACTCTAGACTGCCCTTACGAAATCGGAACACGCGCAGGGTCTTCGCCAAGTGCGGCCGATCAACAAAAGCGACTTCGACCAATCCATCTCCATCCAAATCGGCGGCACCGATGCCAACAGGTGCCAACCACCGGTTAGGACGCCCGATGAAATCATTGGCCGATACCAGTCCGCTGGCATCATAGATGGAAAGTCTAGCACCCAGCGAGGCATCAGATTCAACGACCAGAACTTCCCGATCCCCATCGCCATCAACATCGAATAACCGAGGCTCGGTGTCTTCAAACACACGTGTCTCCGGCAAAACAATGCGGATTCTCCGCCCTGTTTCGGTTTCAAGCGCAAGCGTTCCGTGTTCGATTGCGTCGCCCAGAACGCCGTGGGCATACCTGGTGGTCGGTTCCTCGTACCGCGCACTTGTTACGTCTTCGGCAATGGCAGGCGAGGCAGCCAACGCCACGAAGATCGCAAATGACAATCTCAAATTTGTTTTTCCGGCATTTGGACAACAAGTCCGTCCAGCGCGTCTGAGACTTTGAGCTGACAGGTCAGCCGCGACCGCTCCTTGTCGGGTTCAAAGGCAAAGTCCAGCATGTCTTCTTCCATGGCCTCGATGGCAGGAAGTTTGGGTACCCAATCAGGATGAACATAAACGTGGCATGTGGAACAAGCACACGCCCCACCACAGTCCGCTTCGATTCCAGGAATGCCGTTGTCGCGTGCGCCTTCCATCACCGTCAGCCCGTTAGCCACATCGACAACATGTTCTGTCCCATTGAACTCGATATACGTAATCTTTGCCATATTAGCCCCTTCGAATCTCACCTTCTTCTAACGACGTCCGACCTTTCGCGCCAGACCCTCGCCGATCACATATAGGACTTGTGAAATCATATTCATGTTCTATTTTTGTTCTCATGAACTATGCGCCACCAAAATGGCCCAAGCCACCTGCATGCATTCCGCATGATCAACTGGACCTGCCCCATAACGGGGCCAGGGTGTGTGTGGCAGGTTTGGTTCTTGTCCGGCAGCGGCCAGGAACTGCGAAAGGCGTCATTTTCATTACGCTCGAGGACGAGACCGGCATCTCAAATATCATCGTCTGGCGTAAAATGTACGAGCGGTTCCGCCGGGCCGTGATCGCGGGCCGTGCACTACGTGTGACGGGCCGGGTACAACGTGAAAGTGGGGTAACTCACATAATTGCTGAGCAGATCGAAGATATCTCGGCAATGCTTGATGAGTTGATACGGGTCGAGCCGTAGCAAGCAAAACTCAAACTAAGACCTCATGGATCGGTATCGTTGTCATAAAGGTAAAGCGTGACAGGGCCGCCAGCTTGCTCGGCCCACTGGATCGCCTCGCGCACCGAGATGCCCGAACGCTCTGCATAATCGATCATGACGCCAATCGCTTCGTCCACGCTGTCGGCGTCTTCCGCCTCATTATTTTTAGCCGCGCTTTCCATGACGGCCAGCACACTATTCCACCTATACGACCTCTCCCGAAGGTCGAGTACGTTCACAAGCATCCCGAACTACTCCAAGCTCCGGCGACAAACCGGAAGATTTCGCGTTCCCAAACATGATGCTCCCAGTCCTGAATAACAGGAAACTCTCGGAAAACGAGACTGGGTACGCCATCAGTTCGAAACCGTTGGCCTAGGGCCACATTGCTGATCTAACGTGAAAAAAGAATGAGCTTGGTGAAATAACGGACGGTCGAGCATGCAGGAAAAAAGAGCGTCAAAACTCGCTGCGGACATGAAATCTGGCACGTGTAAGCCGTCTGAGATCATGGAACAAACACTTGATGTGATCGAAGTTATCAATCCAACAGTTAACGCAATTGTTGCTTTACGTAAACGTAAAGAACTGCTCGACGAGGCCCATCGTCTGGATAGCAGCGACGCTACGGGCCCGCTTCACGGCCTGCCGGTTGCCATCAAAGACCTTCACGCAACTCGTGGGATAACAACCACATGGGGCTCACCGCTTTACGCCAACCACGTGCCAAAGCACGATGACCTTCTTCCGGCGCGACTAAGAGCAGCGGGCGCAATCATCATTGGCAAAACCAACACTCCTGAATTCGGGCTTGGGTCCAACACCTTCAACCCGGTCTACGGCCAGACATTGAATCCGTACGATCATTCGCGAACACCCGGCGGTTCATCCGGCGGTGCGGCCGCAGCATTGGCTACAGGAATGCTGACTATTGCCGATGGGTCGGACATGATGGGCAGTCTTCGTAATCCGGCCGCGTGGTGTGGTGTTTGGGCGCTCCGACCCACGGTCGGGTTGGTGCCGAAATCCGAAGCCTCGGACCCGATCCTCGCCCGCCTTTCCACAGATGGTCCGATGGCAAGGCATCCTGAAGCCCTTCGACTTCTACTTGACGTTTTGGCGGCCCCACACCCGACCTGGCCAATTCGGCCCACACTCGATCAACCATCGATCAAAACCTTGGATGAACTGAAGATTGGTTGGCTGTCAGATTGGTCCGGCTCTTTGCCATTCGAAAGCGGCATTCTCGAAATCTCGGAACGTGCATTGAAGGTCATGGCGAAAGCCGGCGCCGAAGTAACCGAACTGCCCGCACCGATACCGCAGAATGCCATGTGGCAAAGCTGGGAAACACTTCGTCACCGCAGAAGACATTTTTCGTGCCAGCAATACGCGCGCCGAGCTGACGCGAAACCTGCAGGGCTTACTGGAAGCGCACGATGTTTTGGCACTTCCATCGAC
>JAPPOI010000424.1 GCA_028818055.1 Boseongicola sp. | reverse complement strand
AACGTTCTCTGCCGCATTGTTCCCCCGGTTGACGCCCGACAAGATCAAATCTGGCGGCTGGTCTGACATGACCTGATGAATGCCAGCGAGAACGCAGTCGGCAGGCGAACCTTCCGCTGCAAACCGCTTCTCACCAAGCTGGATCAGCATCGTCGGATGCGTGTAGCTGATGCAGTGGCCAACGCCCGATTGTTCGAAGGCCGGGGCCACGGTCCAAACTTCGCCGTTGTCACCCGCAATCTCGTGCGCAATCGCGTCCAGAACTTGAAGCCCTGGTGCGTTGATTCCGTCGTCGTTGGTAATAAGGATGCGCATAAGCAGCTCCGCCGGTTTTTACCTGATTAGGCGAGAGCGTTCGTGCGGGCAAGTCATCCCAATCGCTTTTGAATAAGGCGTCAAAGACTGTTTAGAATTTGGGCAGCAGCCTCTGATGTTGACATGAGCTTCCCGCGATCTTCTCCGGGATAGAACCTGGCCCGCAAAGCGGTTGGCATTGGAACCGGAGTTTCGATCTTCACAGTGATCCCAGATTTTTCAGTTTCTGCCTGCCAACTGCGCGCAAGTGCCATCTGGGCTGCCTTTGACGCGCCATAACTACCGAAAAACTTGCCATGATATTGCGGATCATCGAAGAACAGAGCGGTTCCGTTTTCGGCGGCGTCAAGCAGCGGCGCAACCATTGGAATAAGCGTCGCTGTTGCCGTGACATTCACTTCGATGGATTTTGCCATGTCTTTTGCATCAATGTGATTTGCCGGGGCCAAGGGTGCCGCGTGAATTGCCGTGTGCGCCCATAAATCAACTTTGCCCCAACGGTCGTAAATCCCCCGGCAAAGCTGCGCCATGGCGTCGGATTTCGTTATGTCCATCGGCGCCAGTGTCGCTGAACCGTTTTTGGATTGGATTCTATCGTCCAGCTCTTCCAGAGCGCCCACAGTCTTCGCGACGGCCACGATGTGGTATTCCGGTGCCAATGCTTCCGCCAGTGCCGCCCCAAGTCCGCGCGATGCGCCGGTGATCAATGCAATCTTTGTCATGGCGCGCGGTCTGAACTCGCGCGCGTCGAAGGTCAAGTGATCAAGCGTCCATCAGGTGCGGTCTGATGTCCTGACCGGCTGCGGCATAAACATCAAGCAGGCGATCAAACGTCATTCCATTGCGCTGTAGGTTTGCCAATTCGTGGGTGCCTTCATGGACATAAAGGCGTGGCCTTTGGTCCGGATCTTCCACTTCCAGATCGCACGGCAACCAGTCATCCATCTCGAACCCCGGTAAGTCATTCCTCAGCCATGAAAAACAGCCGTCAAATGTCGGGGCGATTGATTTGTTTGCCTCTACGTAGGCTTTGAAGCTCTTTTCACTTACCGAACCCCAAGGACCGAAAGCAAAGTACTGGTCAGTACCTATAATCGGGATGGGTAGGATCGCCCGAACAAAGTAATGTTCGTCCATCTCACACAAATCGGTTCCGAGGCGGTCGCGCCCAACTTCCAGAATATCCTGTCCTGAAGCTTCGCGGTTTCCATGTGGCCACACCTGTGGGTGATCATAGCCAATGTCGAATATGCCCTGAAACCCTTGGCCACAGCAGGGGCAAGTGCGGGTCGCATCATTAAAGCGGCGCCATCTGGGATCGGAATTCAGCTCCATAGAATCACTAAACCCGCCTGTTGTGGCGGGTTTGTGGTCAGCGGCGGTCGGTTGTGTGCCGTTTTTATTCGGCGGCTTTTAGGGCAAACCCTTTTTCAATCTGATCGCTTGGCGCGACCGGATACTCGCCCGAGAAGCAGGCGTCACAGTATTGAGGATTACTGGCGTCTCGTCCTTTGACCTCGCCAACTGCGCGGTAAAGGCCATCAAGCGAAATGAACTTCAGGCTGTTCACACCCAAATGCTCTCGCATTTCCTCTTCGCTCATTGTGGCCGCCAGAAGCTTTTCACGTTGCGGCGTGTCGACACCGTAAAAGCACGGCCACGCGGTAGGGGGCGACGCGATACGGAAGTGAACCTCTTTCGCGCCAGCATCCAGGATCATCTCCTTGATTTTTCGGCTGGTCGTGCCGCGCACAACGCTGTCGTCGACCAAAACCACCCGCTTGTCGCGGATCAAGGCCCGGTTCACGTTCAATTTGAGACGAACGCCCATGTTTCGGATGTGCTCGGTCGGCTCGATGAACGTCCGGCCCATATACTGATTTCGAATAATGCCCATCGCATATGGAATGCCGCTTTCCTGACTATAGCCGATTGCGGCAGGTGTCCCGCTGTCAGGAACCGGGCAAACAAGGTCAGCTTCAACCGCGGCTTCCTTGGCCAGTTCGCGTCCGATTGCGGAACGGGTTTCATAGACCGAGCGACCGCCAAGCGAGCTGTCGGGGCGCGAAAAGTATACATGCTCGAAGATGCAGAACCGCGACTTTGCCTTTTCAAACGGCCGGTGACTTGTGACTTCACCTTCGGCAATGACCACCATTTCGCCGGGTTCGATTTCGCGGACGAAATCGGCCCCGATGATATCCAGGGCGCAGGTCTCTGATGCTAGCGCCCATCCGTCTCCCAGTTTTCCCAGAACCAGCGGTCTGACACCGAAAGGGTCACGCACGCCAATCAATTTGGTGCGCGTCATAGCAACGATCGAAAACGCACCTTCAACCCGGCGCAATGCATCTTTCATCCGCTCGGGGATGTTGCGTTGAAGCGACCGCGCCATCAGGTGGATGATGCATTCACTGTCTGACCCGGACTGGAAGATCGACCCGCGTTCAATCAACTCGCGGCGCAGTGCATCGGCGTTGGTGATGTTCCCGTTGTGCGCAATCGCCGCGCCACCCATCGAAAACTCACCAAAGAATGGCTGTACGTCCCGGATCTGGGTCGAACCTTTCGAACCGGCCGTCGAATACCGGACGTGCCCGATACCAATTGGGCCGGGAAGGGTGTCCATAACAGATTGGCTGGTGAAGGTGTCTCGGACCAATCCGAAGCGTCTTGCGGAATTGAAGCCGCTTTCAAAGTCATGTGTGACGATGCCGCCTGCTTCCTGTCCGCGATGCTGAAGAGCATGAAGTCCAAGAGCGACGAAGTTTGCAGCGTTGCTGACGCCTGTGACGCCAAATATCCCACATTCTTCGCGCAATTTGTCGTCGTCAAAGGGGTGGGTCGTCAACGATAGGTCGGCCATGAGGTCCAGACGTGTCCGATGTGGTGCAGCTATCGTCTACATAGTGCGTCGTCGCATAACTGTCACGTAAGATTGTGTGCTGTTGTCAGCAAAAATGCGAAGGCCCGCATCCGGTGAAGATGCGGGCCTCCTACGAACGGTTATTGCACCGGATAGGTGGAACTAGAACTGGACAGAAACTAATGAACGAAAAACACCTCTAACCGTCCGTAACTTGGTGGCGTCGACAGCCTCGCAACCGCCGACGCCGGTACTCACTCACTCAGAACACGGAACTTCGGAACCACCGGCGTTCCGCTTACGGATACCAACATGTCCAAAAGTATAGGCGTCAGTAGGGCGCAAATGTTCAGATTGTGGGCCGATTTGTGATGGTCTGCGGTTTACAGTTTGGGCAAGAATATGGGGGCATTTCAGGGGTCGCACCTTTGTTGCCCAAGTCCATTATCGGCTTGGAACAGTCGCGCGAGAATCGCTTTACTGTTTCAGAATGCTGATCAGTTGGGTGAAATTTGCGACGATTCAAATTTGAAACAACTGCCACATTTCACCGGTTTCCGATATCGAAACGAACTGTTTCTCCGCGTCGAGGCACGTGAAGAACTTTGTTTGTCAGATTTTTAACAAGCCCAAAATGAAACAGCGCGGCGTCGATTCGACCCGCGCTGTTCCGATCTAATCTGAGTTTTAAATCAGTTCGAACACTTGCCCATCAGTTCGTCATAACGGGCCACAATCCACGATTGAGGGTCTTCTGGAATTTGCTCCATGACCTGGTCAGAGACCTGGCTGTAGACGACGGCGGTGCGGCTGTTATCGACCCACTCGATCGGATCATTCACGATGACCTGCTCGTAGATGATCATGGCAATCACAACCAAAACCACACCACGCAGAACCCCGAAAAGGAAACCGAAACCTTGGTCGATCCCACCGAGGGCGGACCTTTGCACTGCACCGGCAAATAAGGGCGTAAAGACCGAAACCAGGATCAACGCCAGGGCGAACACCGCCGCAAACGCGCCAATCATCGCCAAATCGCACGATCCTCCGATGAAGTCGCGCAGGATCGGTACTTCTTTCATCAAAGGCTCAACCGTGGGTGCGAACACATAGGCCACGATGGCCGCCAGTATCCATCCACCGATTGCCAGAGCTTCGCGGACAAATCCACGGGAATACGCCAAAACGGCGGAGAGAATGATAACGACGGCAACTATACCGTCCAGAATCGTGAAGCTTTCCATTTCTGCCTCGCACTAGTCGCGCGCGCCATTAGCCCGCGCCGAATATGTCCCCAACCAGCGATGCCAGATCGGACATCTTTTGTGTCCTAACCCCTTTAACGGCACCCGTTTTGCTCCGCTCGGGCAAAATCGCCTGCTCAAACCCAAGTTTCTGGGCTTCGTTGAGCCGCGTTTCGGTTTGCCCGACCGGTCGCACGTGTCCTGATAGGCTTATTTCGCCAAAAACGACAGTACCCTTGGGCAAAGCAACATCTTCGCGTGCAGAAAGTAGCGCAGCGGCCACAGCCAGATCTGCGGCAGGTTCGCTTACTCGCAAGCCACCCGCGACGTTCAAATAAACGTCCAAACCGGCAAATGGGATGCCGCAACGGGCTTCGAGGACCTCCAAAATCATGGCCAATCGGGAACCATACCATGACACGCAGCAACGACGTGG
>JAPPOI010000151.1 GCA_028818055.1 Boseongicola sp. | reverse complement strand
GGACAAGCTTGACGACACATTCCTCAGTGCGCCGCAAACATCCTATGGTGCCCAAAAGGCGGTATGTGAGCTGATGCTTACGGACTGGAGCCGCAAGGGCTATCTGGACGGACTTTCTATCCGTTTGCCAACGATTTGCGTCAGACCCGGCAAGGCAAACCTGGCCGCATCGTCCTTCTTTTCCGGTATCATTCGCGAGCCGTTGAACGGAGTCGAAGCGCCTCTGCCTGTTTCTACGGACGTCAGGCACTGGCATGCGTCGCCGCGATCTGCTGCCGGGTTTTTGCGCCACGCAGGAACGTTGGACCTCGAAGAAGTTGGTCCACGCAGGGCCCTGAACCTTCCCGGTGTGTCCTGCACCGTGGAAGAGCAAATTGAAGCGCTTCGCGATATTGCCGGGAATGATGTCGTCGCACTCATCAAACCGAAACCAGACGAAACAATCATGAAGATTGTCGAAGGATGGCCGCGCAACTTCGAACCAACCCGCGCGCTTGATCTCGGCTTTACCGCAGATGCCGATTTTCGTCAGATAATCCAGACCTACATCGACGACGATCTTCCGCGCTAGGACTGGTGTCCTAGCGCAGCCCATGCGTTCGAATAGAAAACGCCGACCGAAAACACGGTCGGCGCTCCGCCACTCATTACTGGTATGCCAAGCTTATTTGCTCAGGCTTTCCGCCAGTCGCATCAGCGTGATGGCCTCTGCTCGATAGCCAAACCGATCGTCACCCCGTGCAGCTGTTGCCATCTCAATTGCATCGGAATACTGCCAATCGCCCAGATAGTCGCCATCCCGAAGGAGCTGGCCAAATCCAGCCATAGCGACCGAGAATTCGACATCGTCCGAAACAGGTTGCCCATTTGGCTGAATAGGTTGCTCCAACAGAATGCTCGTCGTCGCACCTGGAGTCTTGTAACGCAGCTTGAAGAAGCCAAGTTCACCTGACGTGTCTCCGACGACTTCTGCATCGCCATAGCGCAAGGGCGTGTTTCGCACTGCATCCGATCCAACGGGCGTCACTTCGTAGATTGCGGTCACACGGTGCCCGGCCCCTATGTCACCAGCATCAACACGATCATTGTTGAAGTCTTCGCGGGCCAGGGCACGGGTCTCATACCCAATTAACCGATATTCAGCGACTTCAGCGGGATTGAACTCCACCTGGATTTTCACATCGTTCGCAATCGGGAACAACGCACCTGTCAACTGATCGACCAGCACCTTTCGGGCTTCGGACAACGTATCAATGTAGGCGGCCGTCCCATTTCCGTTCTGCGCCAAGGCCTGCATGGTTGCATCGTCCAGATTACCCCGACCAAAGCCGAGAATACTCAGATACGTGCCGCTTTCCCGTTTCTCGGCAATCAACTCTTCCAGCGCAGCGGGGTCCGACACGCCAACATTGAAGTCTCCATCTGTGGCCAACAAAACCCGGGTTACTTCACCATCTCCCGCCATTTCTTCGGCGACAAGGTATGCTTGCTCGATGCCCGCAGCTCCGGCGGTAGATCCGCCCGCTTCAAGCCGATCCAACGCGGAAAGAATTGTGCTTCGCTCACCTGCTTTCGTTGGTTCCAGAACCTGCCCCGCCGATCCAGCATAGGTCACAATTGAAACTTCATCTTCAGGGCGAAGTTCGTTCAACATCATCCGGAACGACTGTTTCAACAGCGGCAACTTGTTGGCGTCCTGCATCGAACCGGAGGTGTCGATCAGGAACACAAGGTTAAGCGGAGGACGATCCTCGATCGCAGGCAACTCACCTTGGATGCCAATGTGAACCAACTCGGTGCCACTGTTCCAGGGGCTCGGCAAAACCGAAATTGTTGGTTCAAAGGGATGTGTGCTGTCCGGCTCCGGGTAAGCATACGGGAAATAATTGACGATCTCCTCGATCCGAACCGCATCTTTCGGCGGCAACATGCCCCGGGTCAAAGACGAACGGATGATCGAATAGCTCGCCGTATCGACATCTATCGAAAACGTGGAGACCGGCTCCTCGGTGGTCACCTTTAAAGGAGAGCTCTCGGCATTTGAAAAAGCCTCGGTATCCGATTCAGGAACGACGATACCTATTTCCGGTTCCACGATGAGACGCTTGGCCGAAGGCGACGCGGCCTCGCTGATCGCGAATTGTTCGACCGGCCGGGCTCTTTCCAGACTCTGCCCGCCAAGATCATCAACAAACACTTCTTCAGCCACGATCCCAAGCTCGGGCGCAGGCGACTCTATTGCATCGGCCAAATCCGCCTCTGCCATCTCGCGCCGCTCGACCTTTCCGTCGATTGCCGGTTCTTCGAACACAATCAAGGGCTGATCTTCCGATACGGTCGCGGGTTTAGAGGGTGGCGTCAGCAGGTTTCGTCCCTGCGGCGTCACCATCACCAGGCCCACCGCTACCAAGGCCGTTGTTGCGGTCAGTCCACCGCGCGTTGTCAATGCATCAATCATAGTGGTCACTCCGTCTGCCGCACGGCTCCAGATGCCGCGCTCAGACTTGTGACGCACCCCGCGCACCGATCCTTGGATCGCATCGAAATTTTCTTGTGCACGGGCAAGTGTTGCACGCTTGCGATCGGGGTCAGCGTCAGGTGTGACCTCCTTGAAGGCGCGTCTGATGTCGTCAAAATCGTCGCTCATCGCTCTTCCTCCTTCATCTCTTTCAAGCGCCGTTTGACCTCGGAGACGCGCCAGCTGACAGTTCCTTCGCTAATGCCAAGAACGTCGGCTGCATCAGCGTGCGTAACGCCGTCTTCCAGAACCAATGCCAATGTGTCGCGCAGATCTTCGGGCAAGCGTCTCATCGAGTTTTCAAGCCACGCCTGTGCCTCTGCCGCCTGACGTGCCTCGGCAGTTCGGGCCAGTTCCACTTCGCCCCAGCCTTCAGCAGCTTTGCGATAGCTGGCATCTCGACGGCGACGATCGTGCGCGGCGTTCACAAGCACCCGGTACGACCAGGTCGAAAACTTTGCGTCCCGTCGGTACCCGCTCAGCTTGCCAGGCAATGCCAAACAGACATCCTGGCACAGGTCCTCAGCTTCGTCGCGGCGCCCGGTCAGCCGAAATGCTAAAGCCAGAAGTCGATCGTAATTCCGCTCAAGAAGCAAACCAAAGGCCTGCCGGTCGCCGCCGGCAGCGGCGCGGGCCAAGGCTTCATCCGTCACGTCCATACGCATCACAAACCTATGACGCAGGCCAAAGGTCAATCCTTGGAATTTTTTTCATGTTTCTTTCTGGATCAAATACTCCAGGGGGTGTGGGGGACAGCGTCCCCCACCCGGATCAGCGCAAAATACGCGCCCCAGCGCCTTACACGGATGTGCAGATGTACTTCATTTCAAGGTAATCTTCGATCCCGTGCCGTGACCCTTCGCGGCCCAGCCCAGATTGCTTTACCCCGCCAAACGGCGCGACTTCAGTCGAGATAATCCCAGTGTTGACGCCAACAATCCCATATTCCAAGGCCTCGGCCACTTTGGTCACACGGCCAATGTCCCGGGCATAGAAATAGGACGCCAGACCAAAGATTGTGTCGTTGGCCTTGGCAATGACGTCATCTTCATCGGTGAAACGGAACAGCGGCGCGAACGGCCCGAACGTTTCCTCGGTCGCAACTTTCATGTCCTGAGTGGCGTCTGTGACAATCGTCGGTTCAAAGAACAATCCGCCCAGCTCATGCGTTGAGCCGCCATAGAATACTGTGCCGCCATGGGCCAACGCGTCATCGACGTGCTCGCGCACCTTGTCGACGGCAGCTGGGTCGATAAGCGGTCCCAGGTCTGCGCCTTCAAGCCCATCGCCGACCTTCATGGCCTCGAGTCGCGCTTTCAGTTTTTCAGCGAATGCGTCGTAGACGCCATCTTGCACATAAATCCGGTTCGCGCACACGCAGGTCTGTCCGTTGTTGCGGAACTTACATGCCATCGCGCCATCAACAGCGGCGTCCAGATCGGCATCATCAAAGACGATAAAGGGCGCATTGCCACCCAATTCCATCGAACACTTCATCACTTGCTCGGACGCTTGCCTCAACAGGATCCGTCCAACCTCAGTCGAACCCGTAAACGAAAGTTTCCGCACCAGCGGGTGTTCGCAGAATTCTTTGCCGACACCCGACGCGTCGCTTGCCGGAATGATCGACAAGACCCCCTTTGGAAGCCCCGCCCGCTCTGCCAAAACGCCAAGCGCCAGCGCGGACAAGGGAGTTTCGGATGCAGGACGCACCATGATCGCACAACCCGCGGCCAATGCTGGCCCAACCTTTCGCGTGATCATTGCGTTCGGGAAGTTCCAAGGCGTGATCGCGGCGCAGACCCCGATGGGCTGGCGGATCACAGTGATCCTCTTATCGGCCTGATGGCCCGGGACGGTTTCACCATAGACCCGCTTAGCCTCCTCAGCGAACCATTCAATGAACGACGCGCCATAAGCGATCTCGCCCTTCGCTTCAGCAAGCGGCTTGCCCTGCTCTGCCGTCAGAATGGTGGCCAGATCGCCGGCATTGGCCATCATCAAATTGTACCAGGCGCGTAGAATGTTAGCGCGCTCCTTGGCGGTGCGCGCCGCCCACTCCTTCTGCGCCGCGCTGACGGTGTCGATGACTGCGCCGACTTCGGCTCTGGATATATCAGCCACCTCGGCGATCACGTCGCCACGCGCCGGATTGGTCACCGGAAACCGAGCACCCGAAGATGCTGTGACCCATTCACCCGCCAAGTAGGCGTCAGTCGCCAACAGGCTGGGGTCGGACAGCCGTGAGGAAAGATCGGTCATCGTATCAAGCATGAATAACTCCATCTGGTCAAAGCAGGGGCTTTGTGATTTCCCAAGCGATATAGCGCAACAACTGCGGCAGATACCATGCAGAATGACATCGCCTACAACAATGCGGACTTCATTCCGAACGCAGAAGATTTCATCCAAAGTTGGGAGGTCGATGCGCGCACGTTCCGAGAAACCGAAGCAGCAATTGGTCGGGCGCGCCTGAATGTCTCTTATGGTGACGACGAGCGTGAAAAGCTCGACATGTTTCATCCCTCAGGACCAGCAGAAGGTCTCGTCATTTTTGTGCACGGCGGATACTGGCTGCGGTTTGATCGCAGTTTCTGGTCGCATTTCGCGGCGGGGTGCACCTCCCGAGGATACGCGGTTGCAATGCCGTCTTATCCGCTGGCACCCGACGCTAGAATAGCCGGCATCACGCGATCCATAGCCCAAGCCGTAGAGGTCGCAGCAAGTCTTGTTCGTGGACCCATCGTACTTACTGGTCACTCAGCTGGCGGGCATCTGGTTGCCCGAATGGCATGTCGCGATATCGCCATTGCGCAACCTATTCGAGATCGGATTGCGCGTATCGTTCCCATTTCACCAGTGGCGGACCTCAGACCTCTTCTCGAAACGACCATGAACCAGACATTGCATTTGGATGAGGCCGAGGCTGAAGCCGAAAGCCCAGTCCTGCATGCAAAACCCGAAGTTGGTGTTTCGGTTTGGGTCGGCGCCGAAGAACGTCCCGCATTTTTGGATCAGGCGCGATGGCTAAACGAAGCCTGGGGGTCAGATAGCCATATAGCGCCAGGGCGACATCACTTTGATATTCTTGACTTATTACTCGAATCCGATGGTCCGCTTGTGAACGACTTGTTGACCTGTTGAGGCGGTTGCTCAACCCGCCTCACCACCAAACCTTTCGCGCCACGTCGGAACAATATCGCCGGGCGCTGGATGCGCAGCGTACACCCCCCGTGCGACAGAACGTGCAATAGCCACTGCGGCCCAATGGCCAAGCAAAAGCTTTTCACTATCGGCGATGTCGCGTTTTCCGGTCGACACCGCAAAAATGATGTCACCGTCCATGGGCGTATGCGACGGAACAAGTGACCGCGCAAATCCGTCATGTGCGGCGATCGCCAAACGCGTCGCTTCAGCCTTGGAAAGCTTGGCATCTGTGGCCACAATTCCCAGCGTCGTATTGCCACCGTCGCCAAGTTTCGTGCGCGGTGCGCCTGCAGGAATTGTTGCGACGCCCAACGCGCCAAACTCCGCGCCATCTTCCCACGGAGCCGCCCAAAACTGACCACTGTCCCCAACCGTGGCCTGACCAAATGCATTTACGGCCGCCAATGCACCAATGGTTACGCCGGACGGAAGGACACACGAAGTCGAACCCAGTCCGCCCTTCAGGTCGGCCACCAGTGCGCCGGTTCCCGCGCCAGTCGACCCAATTTGAAAGTCAACGTCAGAGGCCGCAAATGCTGACTGACCGAGCGACCGGTATAACGACGTGTCCCAATTCTTGTCTCCGCCATTCATCAAATCGAACAGGATGGCTGCCGGAACAATTGGTACCCGGTGATCACCGACAGGATACCCGCGACCAGCTGCGCGCAGTTTGTCGACGACACCGTCAGCGGCAGCCAGTCCGAAGGCGGAACCACCGGATAAGACGACTGCGTCTACTCCCTCGACCGTTGCGTCCGGTCGGAGAAGGTCGGTTTCGCGTGTGCCCGGCGCGCCTCCCATCACATGAACACCCGCAACCATGGGCGCCTCGCCAACAAGCACTGTGGTTCCGGTTTTCGCAGAAGCATCTTCAGAGTTTCCGACCCGAATGCCTTCCACATCTGTGATCAGGTTTCGAGGGCCAGGCATCATGCCCATCCGTGTTGTCCCGGAATTTCCACAACTTCACCGGCGTATCGGCCAAGCAATCTCAATGGTCCCGCGACGGCGGGAAAATCGGGCAAAGTGGCCAGTTCGGTTGGTCGCAAAACCACCACTGTGTTGTCTTCGCCCTGAGCTTCCTGAATGCGAGCTACGATTTGGGGCCGAAAATAGTGTGCCAACCGCACGTTGGCGGCTGACTGAATGACATCGGCATCGGCAAGATCGATGGACATGCTCCGCCGCTCGGCCTCGTCCAGCAGACACGCAAATGCAAGTGGCTGACTTTCGAAGTGCCCGGCCAAAACAGTCAACAATGTCGGGACTTTAGCCACAACCACGATGGCCCCTTTCGTCGTGGAATACTTCAAAGCAGATCATACCAGCACGCATAATACAATTTTGCCGCAAGTGTCGCTCAAGGAAAACCCCTTGCAGCACAACTACCCCGCATCCTATCTGAAACATGAAAGGGGCCGGCTATGACGTATATAAAATGGACATTTAGATTATTGGTGCTGCTCTTAGTTGGCGGGTACTTCCACTATACGCTGCCTCAAAGAGACATAGTGCGTGTAGTCAGCACCTATGAAGAGCGTCAGGACTTCGGTGGCTGGAGCGACATCTTCTGGCAGAACACAACGGGCGCAACAGCGGACCAGCCCGTAACACGGGACGTCCTGTTCATTCAAACGGTCCAACCGAACGGCGAGCCCATGGTGTATCGCAATCAGGATACCGGTTGGGGCATGCCGCTCTATTTTAAATTCGACACCGCGGATTTGCAGACTGAAGCAGCTGATGCCGTTTCAACCAGCGAAGCCCCAGAATGGGTTGCAATCCGCCACTACGGTTGGCGTAACACTTGGCTGGGCGGCGGCATTTTCCCGAACGCGCTCTCGATGAAACCTGTTGAAGGTCCGGACACGCGCCTGATCCCTTGGTTCAATATCGTGTTCCTGACAGTCTTCGTGATCATCGCTCTCACGCTTTGGAGGCTATGGCGCAATTTCCGCCAAGCTCGGATCGATCCCGTTATCGACGAGATCGAAGAAACAGCCGACACGGCTAGGACAGGCATCTCGGGAATGATTGACCGTCTACGCGGACGGTAAAAAGAAAAAGGCCCGCCAAATCGGCGGGCCTTTTCAAATCTTTGTACGAGACCTTAGGCCTTCTTGCGGCGCTTCATTGCAGCCAGACCACCAAGTCCACCCAGCAGCAGGAAGCCTGCAGCAGGTACTGGAATTGGGTTAACTGTCGCACCGGCGATGTAGTAGTCGGTGCCAGCGTGGCCGAACGAGATCGAAGTAATGCCGAAGAATGTTGCGCTCAAAGCGTCGGCAAATGTGTACGACGACATTACGCCACCGTCTGTGCCGATCATCAGAGAGTCACCAGTATCAACAGGCAGGTGCGCTTGGTCCAAGAATGCTGTCAGAATAAATTCGACTTGGTCGTCGAATGTCAGCGTCAGCTCTTCACCAGCGTCCAGGTTATCGTCACCGCTGATGTCACAGTCCATGTCAGCAGGGACATAGGACGAGCATACACCGAGACCGCCTGGGCGAATTTCACCGCCGGTTGCGAATTCATCGTCGATGAAAGCAACCGAACCTGCGCCGGCGTCAAACGTGATGTTCACGCCGTCAACGTTCAATGTTGTCCCGTTAGCAACACCGGTCTCGCCGAAGCCAGCGGCAGCAGCGAGTGTGTTGTAGTCAATTGTCGCCGCCGAAGCCACTGTGGCCGAAGCCATCACAGCTACTGCAGCAAAAGCAGTTTTATTAAGAAAGCGCATACTTCCCCTCACCAAAAAAATTACTCACAGCAGATTTATGGCATGTTTCCGCCGGATTACCAACAAATTTAAGCCAATATTTACACGCTATTGTTGAGCAAACGTGGATAAACCGTTTTCGAAGTTGTAGCGCAATCGATTTTTACAAGATGTTGTGCTCTTTCACCAAGCACACACACTTCACAAACCAAGCAGCCCCAAACGGAAAAACCTCCGATTTTTTGGGATTGCCTAAATTTTAACCGGTAAACCTGTGTTTTGAAACTGGGGTCAACGGCTTCTTAGGAACGGCCCGCCAGGCAAAAGGCGGGCCAAACCTGTTTCTCGATGGCTTAAGCCTTCTTGCGACGCTTCATCGCGACAAGGCCACCAATTCCAGCAATCAGCAAATATCCTGCCGCAGGAACTGGAACCGGGCTGACGGTTGCTGCGCGAATGTAGAACTGCTTCGCGTTACCGCCACCATACTTGAACTTAATCTCATCTCCGACGAAGGACATGCTTGATGCCTGAGCAAACGTCATGCCAACGCCGTTGATTTTCAGAGTGCCATTCGGATTGATATCACCGTGATCACTGGCACCGAACACTAGTCCGCTCAGCTCAACGGCATAGTCGAATGCCAATTTGACCCACTCACCAGCAGAGACGTTGTCATCGCTTGACGGCGTACACTGATCGTTGGAATCCAAGAATGAGCACACGCCCAATCCGCCTGGCTTGCCTCCACTTAGATCGTCAAAGTAAGCAAAGTTCACTGGACCCGGCGCTTCATTGTTCTTGCCAGCCGAAAACTTCACATTGACGCCATCCATGGCAATGACAGTGCCGTCGGCAACGCCACGTTCGTTACCTGCAGCTTCTGCAACGAAGTCCAAAGTTGCTGCTTGAGCAGAAACGCCCATCACAGCTATTGCCGCTGTCGCGGCTACGGTTTTTAGAAAAGTCATTTCACCCTCACCTAATAATAACTTTCACACTGAGAGTGTTTCACATGGCGTTGAACACGCCAACGAATAAGACTGTTTTGGGGATAACTTGAGGCGCAACAGGAGCCGCTTTTTCTAAACAGGCAACAAACAACAAAAATTTTTAAGATTGTATCCAATGCAGAAATTTCGTGGTTGCACATTTCAAACAGTGGCCGGAAGCAAACCCCAAAAAATTTCTACACATCTGAATTTTGCTATCCGAATCGAAGTTGTCGAGCTGGCCGCGCCGCGTCTCAATCAAACGGACACAAAACAATCAGCCCTTTCTGCATTGCTCCTTCCCGGCTCGGCTGCTCTAATGCAGGCAATCAGATTGAGCAGAAAAAAATGGCAAACGACCTTCTAACGGCGGCGACTTCTGACACGTACGATGCAACCTCGATTGAAGTTCTCGAGGGCCTTGAACCTGTCCGCAAACGTCCGGGCATGTACATCGGTGGAACCGACGAGCGGGCCCTGCACCACCTTGTGGCCGAAGTGCTCGACAATTCGATGGACGAAGCGGTGGCCGGCCACGCCAACCGGATCGAGATTGAGCTGCACGAAGACCACTCGGTCACCATCCGCGACAACGGACGTGGTATCCCGATCGACCCCCACCCCAAGTTCCCGGACAAATCCGCGCTTGAAGTGATCCTGTGCACCCTTCACGCGGGCGGCAAATTCTCGGGCAAGGCGTATCAAACGTCTGGTGGTTTGCACGGCGTCGGCGTCTCTGTCGTCAACGCTTTATCGGACCATGTCCGCGTCGAGGTTGCCCGCGACAAGGAACTCTTCGCGCAGGAATTCTCACGCGGCATCCCGCAAGGACCCGTCGAAAAGATCGGCGCCGCCCCGAACCGGCGCGGCACCTCGGTGACGTTCCACGCCGATGGCGAGATCTTCGGCAGCCTCAAGATGAAGCCAGCGCGGCTGTTCAAGATGGCGCGATCAAAGGCCTATCTTTTCTCGGGCGTCGAAATCCGCTGGAAGTCCCGTGTCGACGATGGCGAAACCCCGACCGAGGCGACCTTCCACTTCCCCGGCGGTCTCAGTGACTATCTGAACGAAACGCTCGATGGCGCCACCACCTACGCCGATCAGCCCTTCGCCGGTCTGGTCGACTTTCAGGAAAAGTTCGGCGAACCGGGCAAGGTCGAATGGGCGATCAACTGGACGCCGTCGCGCGACGGTTTCATTCAATCCTATTGTAACACCGTTCCCACGCCCGAAGGCGGCACCCACGAAGGCGGCTTCTGGGCCGCGATCCTGAAAGGCATCCGCGACTACGGCGAACGCGTGAACAACAAGAAGGCCAAACAGATCACCCGCGATGATCTGACGACCGGCGGCTCAGCTTTGGTCAGCGTCTTCATCCGCGACCCGTCCTTCGTCGGGCAGACCAAGGACCGGCTTTCGACCGAAGCCGCGGCAAAGATGGTTGAAGGCGCGGTGCGCGATCACTTCGATAACTGGCTTGCCGCAGATACCAAATCCGCCGGCGCAATCCTCGATTTCCTCGTGCTGCGCGCGGAAGAGCGTTTGCGTCGCCGACAGGAAAAGGAAACCGCCCGCAAAAGTGCCACCAAGAAACTGCGCCTGCCCGGCAAGCTGGTCGATTGTTCCAGCCAGACCCGCGAGGGAACCGAGCTGTTTCTGGTCGAAGGCGACAGCGCGGGTGGCAGCGCCAAGATGGCGCGCGATCGCAAGACCCAAGCGCTTTTGCCTCTGCGCGGTAAAATCCTGAATGTCCTCGGGGCAGCCAGTTCAAAGCTGGGGTCGAACGCTGAAATTTCCGATCTATGTCAAGCGCTTGGCTGCGGAATGGGCACCCGATTCAACGTCGATGATCTGCGCTATGACAAGGTCATCATCATGACGGATGCGGACGTTGACGGCGCACATATCGCCTCGCTTCTGATGACGTTCTTCTTCACCCAGATGCGCCCCCTCATTGACCACGGCCACCTCTACCTCGCCTGCCCGCCGCTTTACCGGCTGACCCAAGGCGCCAAACGCATCTACGTCGCCGACGACGCCGAAAAAGACGCGATGATGGAGAAGGGTCTCGGCGGCAAAGGCAAGATCGACGTGCAGCGCTTCAAGGGCCTGGGCGAGATGGACGCCAAGGACCTGAAAGAAACCACAATGGACCCGGCATCACGCACGCTGATCCGGGTGACAATTGACGAGGATGAGCCGGGCGAAACTGGCGATCTTGTCGAGCGCCTGATGGGCAAAAAGCCCGAGCTGCGATTCCAATATATTCAAGAGAACGCGCGGTTTGTGGAGGAGTTGGATGTATAAGGCCGTCTTGGGCTAAAAAAACTTTGGAGGAAGTTTTGGCGCGACGCTTCATTATTAAAAAAGACGCCTATCCGGATTTGCCCGGAATGATGTTGGTTACACTGGAAGCTCTCGGCGAAATGGGTGGTTCAGCAAACATTCATGAGTTGGATGAGAAAGTCATCGAAATTGAAGGTCTGACCGAAGAAGAGCAAAGCTATGAGATGTCGAACGACGACCCCAGATTGCGGGTAAATTACTATCTGGCCTGGGCACGAACATACCTGAGGAGGGGCGAGGCAGTTGAAAACTCTTCGAGAGGAGTTTGGGCCCTAACCACCAAAGGTTCACTCATCAATTCAATTGAAGAAACGCGCGCCATACGTGACCAGGTGAATGAAGAGGAAAAACAAAGAGCCAAGGAGCGGCGCAAGAAAGCTGCCGAAAAGCGGCAAAAAAAGTCATCCGTCTCCAATGAGCCGCAACTAGAACTGATCGAAACCCAGCGTGAGATTGAACAGTATGAGGAAGATTGGAAAACTAGCTTGCTTGAAACCGTTCGCAAAATGAGCCCGGACGCGTTCGAACGCTTGTCTCAAAGGATGCTCAGGGAGTCTGGGTTCACTAAAGTTGAAGTACGTGGGAAATCCGGCGACGGCGGAATTGACGGAGTTGGCGTACTGAGAGTCAATTTGGTTTCGTTCCAGATTTATTTTCAATGCAAGAAATGGAAGGGCAGCGTCGGTTCCAAGGAAATTCGGGACTTTCGAGGCGCCTTGCAAGGAAGAGCCGACAAAGGTCTGTTCATAACGACAGGGAACTTTACCGCGCAGGCCTCGGATGAAGCAACACGCGACGGAGCTATCGCGATTGACCTTATTGATGGCGAGAGGCTCTGCGAGCTGCTTAAGTCCAACGGCCTCGGCGTCACAACAACGATGATTGAGCACGTTGAGATCGATACTACATGGTTTAAGTCGGTGTAGAACCGAGAAGTCTTAGTCTTATTAGTCGGGCTGCTTGACAGGCAAAGTCATGCCAGCTTGGGGTGATGCTTGTGGTGCACTTTCCACTCTCACTCCTGCACCGTCTCCAGCCACGCCGTCACATCCGCAATCGGTTGCGCTGTGATGATCGGCTGACCGGCCTCGCTGGCAATCGCCGCATCGGGGAAATCGAACATCTGGCCAAAGATCGGCATCACGCCACCATGCGCCAGCATCGGGTCGCGGCCGTCGATCTGGCGGATTACTTGAATAACCGGAAACACCCCGTCGTTCTGCGCTGTCAGCTGCGTCAAATCGGCGGGCATCACCGTCAACAGAGCCGCCAAGGGTCCGTCGCCCCGCGCTTCGTCTCCGTGGCACGACGCGCAAAGCGTTTCGTACACGCCCCGCCCGGCAATGGGATCGGGCTCTAATGCCATGGCCGGCACCGCCGTGGCAGCCAATGCCCCGATAAGAAACGGTCTGATCGATGTTGTCATGTTCGCCTCCTCTTTCCGCCAAACTTGGCAGAGTGGACGGCCAGGCGCCTTGATCCAGCGCAAATTCCATCGCGAAGACCTCCCAAATCGCAGCCCTCATGTGCGCCGATGCAGAGTTCACAGGCGCATGACCCACCCCCATCTGCAGTCCTTCACTGAAAACCACCCACAAAAGGAGGACGCCATGACCACCGAAACGCTTATTCGCACGACACCAATGCCAGAGGAAATGCAGCTCCTCCTGAGCGAGTATCCCCGCGACGCCTGGGCCGAGCATCCGAACTTCAAACGCGCAACCGAGCAGTGGATGGGGGCGCATCAGATGTTCCGCAAGCTGGCCGCCGTGAACCGGACCGAAACCGAGGCCTATCTCGACAAATCCCGCGACCCGGACGATTTCGCCGGACGGCTGTCGGTCTACGGCAACCTTCTGGTGCGCAATCTGCACGGTCATCACCATTGGGAAGATCACAGTTACTTCCCCGAACTGTCGGCCGCCGATCCGCGGTTCGACGCGGGCCTCGACATTCTTGAAAAGGATCACGAGGCGTTGGACAGCATCCTTGACGACTTCACGCGCGCATCGAACCGGGTGATCAAGCTGATCCAACTTGATGAAGCGGCTGCCCGCGACGAAGCCGGTGCAGTGCACAAAATCGCAAGCAGTATCGAGAAGCTTCTGGAACGGCACCTCACCGACGAAGAAGATTTGGCGGTTCCGATTATCTTGCACCACAAATTGCGCGGATAAACGTTGAAGGGGCGCGTCAGCGCCCCTTTCCTTGGCTCTAACCGCGTGCCACAACGCGGTCATGTCACCAAACCTAGCCTATGCCGCTACTATGTTCGCCGCCGGGATTGGCATCCCGGTTTTGGCCGCGCTGAATGCATCACTGGGTGCCCGGATCGGATCACCCGCAGCCGCGGCATTGATCCTGTTTGCCATCGCGTTGACCGCAACGGCAGTGGTAACAATCGTGACCGGGCCGCAGGCTTTGAAGGCCCTTCCCGGCCAGCCCAAACATCTGTTTCTCGCAGGCCTTCTTGTCGCATTCTATGTGTTGTCCATCACCTACATCGCCCCACACTTCGGCATCGGCAATGCTGTGTTTTTCGTGCTTTTGGGGCAACTTGCGGCGGCTGCAACGATTGACCACTTCGGGCTTTTTGGGGCACAGGTGACACCACTTAGCTTCACCCGCGCGGGCGGCATTGCCCTTATGGCCGCGGGACTTGCGCTTACTCAGAAAGGCTAGCCCGATGCTTCGCCAGTTCCTCCGCTCTCGCCGCAAGGCAAAACGTGTCGCCGCAGACGAAGCCCTGGACGCATTGTTGAAAGATGACCACGGGCGTTTTGCTTACCTTGCATCTTTAGAGCAGGAGTGTGCGGATAGCTCGCTCATCGGGTTGCTGGAAGACGCCTTGAAGCTGCCAGGCGACGTGGTCGAATGCGGTGTATTTCGCGGCGCATCGCTGCGCAGGATCGCCAAAACCGTTGGCGACATCGCACCGGACCGCACGATCTTCGGCCTCGACAGTTTCGAAGGGTTCCCCGAGGGCGGTATCACAGAAGAAGACACCCAACGGTTCCGCTCCGAAACCCGGCTGATGGGCAAGTTCAAAGATGCAGACGATGTCCCAGATCGGCTTTCGCGGTTTGGCAAAACGTTTGGTCTGAAAATCGATCTGCGCAAAGGGTACTTCGAAAATACCTTGCCCGGGATCGCCGACCGGCAGTTTTGCTTTCTTCACATCGATTGCGACACCTACGCAGGCCATAAAGAGGTTCTTGAGGCGCTCTATGATCGCCTGACACCCGGGGCGACCATCGTGCTGGATGACTACAATGATGAAGCCTGGCCCGGCGCGACCAAAGCCGTTGATGAGTTTCTTGGTCCCTTGGGGGTTGAGATCAAGCAGTCCACCGCACGCGAAGAACCTGCGTGGTATGCTATAAAACCGGTCTAAGCCGGCAAAAGTCGTCCACTTTCAAGCCGTACAATGCGATCCATGCGCGCCGCAAGCTCCGGGTTGTGCGTCGCAATTAGCGCCGCCATGCCCGTGTCGCGAACCAAACCCATCAAAGCTTCAAACACGGTGTCCGATGTGCCGGGATCAAGGTTCCCGGTTGGTTCGTCCGCCAGAAGAATACGGGGCTTGTTCGCAAGCGCGCGGCAGAAGGCAACGCGTTGCTGCTCACCACCAGACAGCGCAGCCGGGCGGTTGTCCGCCCTGTGATCGACACCAACTGTCGACATCAACTCAAGTGCGTGAGATCGCGCTTCACGATCCGGAACTGCATTCGCAAATTGGGGCAACATCACGTTTTCAATCGCGGAAAATTCGGGAAGAAGATGATGAAATTGGTACACAAACCCGATGGTTTCGCGACGTGCCGTCGTGCGTTTTGCATCTGACGCGCCCGCAAAATTGACGCCGTTGATCGCAACTTCCCCGGCATCGGCTGTATCAAGCAACCCAGCAATATGCAGAAGCGTCGACTTTCCCGCACCCGACGGCGCAACCAAGGCAACGACCTCGCCCGCCGAAAGCGCGAAGTCTGCGCCACTCAGTACCTCCAGCGCATTGGGTTTGCCACGGTTATAGGTCTTTTCGACCCCGGTTAGCCGCAAGACTTCACTCATACCGCAGCGCCTCGACCGGGTTCATCCGCGCAGCGCGCCGCGCCGGGATCAAGGTGATCCCCCAACTTAAGAACAGAGACAGTCCAACGGCCGCGAGCACATCATTTAATTCCAACTTCGCAGGCAAGCGATAGATGCCCCGGACCGCACCGTCCCAAACACCACCACCCGAGGCGCCGTTCACAAAGGCCAGAATCGGGTCGAAATAGATCGCAAAAAGACATCCAAGGATCACGCCAAACAGTGTTCCGAGCGTGCCGACCAAAGCACCGGTCAAAAAGAACACCCGCAAGATCGCGCCCTCGGTCAGACCCATGGTTCGCAGAATACCAATGTCGCGGCCCTTGTTTTTGACCAGCATGACAAGCCCGCTGATGATGTTCATGGATGCAATCAGCACCAACACGCTCATCAGAACGAACATCACAGTGTCTTCGACCTCGAGCGCCCGCAAGAATCCGCCCGCACTATCTTTCCACGTCCAAAACAGCGATGTCGATCCACCCGCGGCTGCCAAAGCGGGAACAAGGTCGTCGATACGCTCGGGCTCGACGACGGACACATCTATTTCGTCGGCAACGCCATCCCTGTTGAAAAACACCTGCGCTTCGCCAAATGGAAGAAACGCGCGCGTCTTGTCGATGTCGTAGCGGCCGGAATTGAAGATATAGACCACGCGGTAATCATTACGCCGCGGCGATGTTCCAAATGCGGTGCGCGTCCCGTTCGGATTGATGAAGCGCACGACATCGCCAACGACCACACCAAGCGAACGCGCCGCTTCACGCCCGATGGCAACGCCATTCTCGAAGTCGTCCAAGGACCCACGGGCAGTTTCGGGATCCGCAATTCGCGGAATTTCCGCTAAATCCTCCGCGGCAATTCCAAACACTTCCATGCCGGTCGTCTCGTCCCGGTTCACGGCCATAACCTGACCCTTTACCAAGGGTGCCACGCGAGTCACGCCGTCAACAGCTTCAAGCTGCTCTGCCAAGCCCGCGTAGTCCTTGAGCACGCGGGTAAGTTTACCGTTTTCGTCCTGATACGCCTGCGAATACACGGTTACGTGGGCGTTCGCTCCAAGGATGGTCGACACAAATTCGTCGCGAAATCCGGACCTTACGGCCAACGTGATGATCAAAGCGGCGACCGCAAGGGTAATGCCAATCAGCGAAATCCAGGTCATGACGCTGACGCCACCTTCGGCGCGCTTGGCCCGCAAATATCGCCACGCGATAAGGAATTCGTACCGGGAAAAAGGCGCTGGTGCCGCCATGACTGCTCCGAGGTTTTGCTCTATGTGGCAAGGCCGGACGTGGGCGTCAACTCCGTGTCTCTCAAGTCGACGTCATCACAAGCGGGCTCTCGCCGTTCCAGATTGCGGATGTCTCGAGGCATCGCATGGGTTTGACGCCATTCGGGAAACACCTAGATTTCGGTTATCAGGAACGAAATACCAGGCGCTTCCGAACATGACACTACCGCAATCGATTGGGGCACTTGCCGTCGCTCTTCAGTTTCTTCTGATCGTCCCAACCAGCGTTACCGCCGACCACCCAATCGGCGACGCCGTAGAAGAGCTTCCCATTTTTGATGCCCACATTCATTACAAGGAACCGGCATGGGATGCCTTTCCGGTCGAACGAGTTATCGGCCTGATGGACAGCGCAGGTGTGGCAATGGGCCTTGTATCTTCCAGCCCCGATGAAGGCACGATCATGCTTTGGGAATACGCGCCCAAGCGCGTGGTCCCGGAATTGCGCCCCTATCACGGAAGCGCGGGCTCATCGAACTGGACAGAATTCCCCGAGATGTCCGACTACCTCGAAGGCCGCTTAGACGCCTATCCTCATGAAGGTATTGGCGAATTTCATATCCGCAGCCGATCCATGTGGGACGAAAGTCTGTTTCGAGACATCGTCGCAATGGCCAAAGACCGCGACCTGTATCTTCACGTCCATTCCGGCGCGGATCCCATCCGCTGGCTGTATGCCTTGGATCCCGAGGTGAAGATCATTTGGGCACACGCGGGGCTTGGCGAACCCGCAAGCGAAGTGTACCGGCTTATGGCCGAATTCCCCGAGCTTCTCGCCGATACGTCTTTACGCGAATTCAGCATCCGCGGATCCGGCGAAACGCTTAATCCAGAATGGGAAAAGATCATCTACGACTTCCAAGACCGTTTGATGATTGGCAGTGATACTTGGGTGAACAGCCAGTGGGATCGCTACGAGAGCATTATCGCCAACAATCGGGCATGGCTTTCATTTCTGCCGCGGGACATTGCAGAGAAAATTGCTTTCAAAAACGCCGAGCGCGTTTTCAGCCGACCTGTGACGAATGAATTGATCGGTCAGCGGTAGCCACCGTTAATCCTTACCGCAAAAGCGCGTTTTCCGGATCGTAACTGCACATCGGCACGACTACGGCAGTAACATCGCGCCCACCGGCTTCGACAACCAGGTCAGTTCCGATCGGCGCAAGGTGCGGCTGAACAAAGGCCATCGCCAAGTTTCGGCCAATCCGATGGCCCCAACTGGTTGACGTAATCGTTCCAACCACGTCTCCATTCAGCGTGACCGAGGCACCGGCATGTGCCGGCACGTCGGTTGCATTCAGTGACACCATGACGAAACGACGATTGGGGCCATCTGAGATGCATTTTTCCAACGCTTCCTTACCAATAAAGTCCTTTGAAAGGTCCACAAAGCGCTCCAACCCGCTTTCCATTGGATCGAACTCGGTGATCAGGTCAGCTTTCCAGTGCCGATATCCTTTTTCCAAGCGCATCGACTCGACCGCGCGAAGGCCAAAGTATCCGATATCGAATGCTCGCCCGGCATCCAGAAGCCGGTCATGCACCGCCACAAGATCGGTGTTTCGAACGTGCAGTTCAAATGCAACCTCGCCGGAAAAACTCACTGACATGGCCACAACGTCCGCGCCACCAATAGACACGGGTTGCACCCGCAACCAAGGGAAGTTGGTCTTCGACCAATCGTGCTCAGGTGACGCGGCTTCAAGCACGTCCCGCGATTTTGGTCCCGCGACAACCAATATCGTGTGTGTATTGGTCAGGCTTTCGATCTTTATCGATCCATCTGAAGGCAGATGTTCAACCAACCAGTCCATGTCATGGTATTCAGCCGCCGCAGCTGACCCAAACCAGACCCTGTCCGGTCCAAGGTTGGCAAGTGTCGCCTCGCCTTTGACCATGCCATGGTCATTCAGAAGGTATGCCAGACCAACTTTGCCTTCCGCGCGGCTGATTTTTGAACAGGACAGTCTATCCAGCCAATCGTGGACGCCTGATCCGGTGATCTCATACCGGTTGAAGCCAGACACTTCACACAGCCCAACCCGTGATTGGACGCAGTCGACTTCACGGCCAACCTGATCGAAGACCGAATTGAACGCGAACGAATGGTCTTCTTCAAACTCAGGGCTGGGCTTGATGTAGTCGACCCGCTCCCAGCCGTTCACGGTCGCAAACTCCGCATCTGCCGAACCCAACGTCTCATAAAGAGGCGTCATCTTCGCAGGTCGCCCTGCTGGCCGATGCTCGTGCGGAAGATGAAACCGAAACTCGTTCTGATAGTCTTCGACCGCCTTCGCCGCCGTGAATGGCACCGTGGCGTGGTCGGTAAAGCGGCGTGGATCAAGACACCATGTATCCACACAGGCTTCTCCGTGGGCAATCATCTGGGCAAGCAACCATCCGTGGCCACCGCCTTCGCCCAAGCCGGCCCTCAGCCCGGTTATGCAATATGCGTTCCGGCGACCCGGCACTTTGCCAACCAAGGGTAACCCATCAGGTGTGTAAGTGATTGGGCCATTGATGATCGATTTGATCCCGGCTGTTTCCAGACAGGGAAGCCGCCCGATCGCCCCTTCCATCACATCGACAACCCGGTCCAAGTCATCGGGGCAAAGATCATTTGAGAAATTAGGGTCGATCCCATCAACGCCCCATGTTTTGCAGCCCTGCTCATAGAAGCCGACCAGAAGCCCTTTCTTTTCGGCTCGGCTATAAAAGTCATCGCTTGGGCACCGGATCAATGGAACCCGGAAGTCCTCGCTCAGGGCTTCGATGTCCGGGATATTCTCTGTCACCATATACTGGTGCTCCATTGAAGCGACCGGATGGACTACGCCCATCATCGCGCCAACTTCATTGCATCGGTATCCACCCGCATTCACCACAACACGGCATCGGATGTCGCCCGCATCGGTATGCACGATCCAGCTGTCATCCGGTGCCTGCGTCAGACCGGTAACCGGGGTATTGCGATGAACCGATGCACCCGCCAGTCGTGCGCGACGGGCCAAAGCCTGACAAAGCTGGGCCGGATCGATATCGCCATCCAGTGGATCCCAAAGCGCGCCCAGCAGTCCGTCAGTCGCCATCACAGGGTGTCGACGCCCGCATTCCTGAGCATCCAGAATTTCAAACTCGACTCCGACACCTTTGGCCATCGACTGAAAATGCCGATAGCCATCCATGTGCCACTCTTCGGTGGCCAACCTCAGCCCGCCGGTGGCGTGGTGATAATTGATCGGATAGTCCGGGTCGTCCGCCAACTCCTTGTAAAGATTGATGGAATGAGTCTTCAGAACAACCATCGTTTGGTTGGGCCCAAAGTTCGTGACCTGTGCAGCCGAATGCCACGTCGTCCCTGACGTCAGTTCATCGCGCTCAAGAAGCACACAATCGGTGATGCCTTCCTGCGTCAGATGATATAGCGCCGAACACCCCGCAATACCGCCCCCAATGACGACAACTTCAGCCTGTGATTGCATAACCTAATCTCCGGCTTGCTACAGTACACTTGATCACGCCCTCATCTCCAAAACCGGGTCGCCGAGTGCCTCGAAATCAGGTTCCACGCCAAGTCCCGGAACGTCCGGCGCATAGAGTTTGCCGTCACGCACGCTGGGGCCACCGATCCCAGTGGACCGGGTATTGTAGTTGTGTAGATCGGTCGAATTCACCAGATACTCGTCGGGGGGCGCAGCCGCGAAATGCGCAGCGACTGACGACGTTATCTCGCCACCCCGTGTGTAGTCTGATCCGACTGGAATTCGGTTGGCGAGCAGGAAATCCCGCA
>JAPPOI010000155.1 GCA_028818055.1 Boseongicola sp. | reverse complement strand
TGCATCGGCAAGCTTCACCTTGATCTCTGCCAGTTCTTCTTCTGTCAAAGCGCGCATTTCGGCATCTTCAAGCATGGCTTCCGCTTCAATTTGGCCGTCGACCAACGCCTTGTAGGCCTCAATCTCTGCAACAACCGGCTTGAGTTCGGAATACTCCCGCGCCAAGGCGGCGATCTCCGACGCTTCAGCCCCTTCGGCCATTTTGGCCTCAAGGAATTGAAAACGCTGGGTGATCTGTTCAAGTGTTTCCGCTGGGATCATGCTCTTCTAGTCATTGATCTGAACGGGTACGTCAAGCGCCCCAAACTGGAATGGCGCTGAATTATCTGATATAATGTGAACATGCGTACATTCATCATTGTCGCATTTGCTTTGCTCACGGGTCCTGCCTTGGCAGATGTGAAAGGCCCGGGGGGCCGTGTTGTCGAGTGCTATTGCACGGACACCGCCGGGCTTCGGGTCGAGCTTGGTGAAAAAATATGCCTTTTCGTCGATGGCCGCGCGTTCATGGCGCAATGCGATATGTCGCTGAACGTTCCTATTTGGCGAGATACCGGTGAAGGCTGTTTGTCGTCGTCACTTTCTAAGGCGCCGCTCCAGTTCTCCAAGCCAGCGATCCAATCGGTCCCGGTTTACGCCCCAATCTGAGCCAAAATTATATCGCGACCGAGATATGACGGAGAGCTTAGTTTCTTCACCTTCCTGAGTAGCTTTGACTGTAATGTAATCTCTGAAACCAAACACTTTCGTACGAGCGACGAACGTCATCATCGCTTCAGAAAAATCACCGTCCAACAGTTTGACACGCGGTTCTTCAAGCGCGACGTGGGCGAACGCCTCCAGTACATCTGTCGTTTCGCCGGGAAAACGTGGTGCGTCAGCGCCAACAATCTTGACGCCACGAGGTCCGGGGTCATCGGCATCTACCGGATCGATATGAACCAGGTCTCGATCCGTTGGAGCGAAGCGAATCCAAAGCAGAAACGCCGCCAACAAGATTAAGAGTATTCCAAAAAAGGATTTCATCTGAACGCCCCGGATTCTTTCCGACGGTAAACATGAAATATATTACTTTTGGACCAACATGCTAGGTTTTGCGCGTCCAACCCCACAAGCAGATCAACTCGTAAAGGACGTGTGCGCCCGCAACTGCCGTGATGTCAGATTGATCAAAGGGCGGGCAGACTTCAACAAGATCGCCGCCCACCAACGTGATCCCGGCAATTTCCCGCAAAATCAGAGCGGCTTGCGCTGTTGTCAGTCCTGCCCAAACCGGTGTGCCGGTTCCAGGCGCAAAAGCCGGGTCAAGCGCATCGATATCGAAGCTGAGATAAACGTTGGCATCGCCAACGATATCTTTGATTTCTTTGGCTATTTGCGCGCCGCCGCGCAGATGCACGTCGCTGGCGCCAATTCGATGGATACCCATGGGAGTGTCGTTTTCGATGCGCAGCCCGATTTGAACTGACCGTTCCGCGTCGATCAGGCCCTCGTTGACGGCTTTATAAACGAATGTGCCGTGATCCACGCGGCTAGCGTCATCATCAACCCATGTGTCTGAATGAGCATCGAATTGCACCAAAGACAGCGGGCCATGCTTCTTTGCATGCGCACGCAGCGCGCCAAGCGTAATCGAGTGGTCGCCACCTATTGCAAGGCAATCTGACCCAGCCCCCAGAATTCCATCAATATGTGACTCGATCAGACCGGGAACCTCACCAGTCTTGGCATAATCAAACGCCATGTCGCCATAATCTGCGATCGAAAAATCTTCCAGTGGGCTGAAGCCCCAGCCATAGGGTGGATCGCCAGCCTGCAGGCAGGAAGCGGCCCGTACCGCTCTTGGCCCAAGACGTGCGCCAGGCCGGTTTGTAACAGCCTGGTCAAACGGGATACCCGTGATTGCCAAATCAAAGTTGGTCAGATCCTTTGAAAAACCGCGCCGCAGGAATGTCGGAACGCCTGAGAACACATTTTCATACGAAAGCCCGCGCGGATCCTCGCGTGTGAATCCTGTGTCCACCTCATTTGCCGCATCTTCAAGCGCCATGCTGCCAACTCCCTGTGTCTGCTCTTCTTTTCGGCGCCGTTGGTGTCTCCGTCAAGATGTCCACTGGACAGTTGAGTAATTGGCATGACATCACATCATCCAAATCCTTGTCAGGACACCAGCATGACAGAAGCAAAAGACCCAATTCATACTCATGCCCGAGGGATGCCTCAGCTTCTTGAACTGATGCGCCGCCTGCGCGATCGGGATACCGGATGCCCTTGGGATATCGAGCAAACATTTGAAACCATTGCGCCCTACACGATCGAGGAGGCCTATGAAGTCGCAGACGCAATCGAGAAAGCGGATTTCTCGGCGCTAAAGGGCGAGTTGGGTGATCTACTTCTGCAGGTCGTCTATCACGGTCAAATGGCCGATGAAGCCGGTCATTTCAGTTTCGACGACGTTGCGAAGGCTATCACGGATAAAATGATCGAAAGGCATCCACACGTCTTTGGTACAGAAAGCCGCGACAAGACTGCCGAAGACCAGACCCGGGATTGGGAAAAAGTCAAAGCAGCAGAGCGAGCACAAACAGGTGCCAATGGTGTGCTTGACGATGTGGCACTTGGCTTGCCCGCCCTTCTACGAGCACTGAAACTTCAAAAACGAGCGGCGCGAGTCGGGTTCGATTGGACGGACATCGACGACGTCATTGCAAAACTGAACGAGGAAATTGCGGAACTTCAAGATGCACGCGCGCAAGCCGACGACGATGCGATTGAAGAAGAATTTGGAGATTTGCTGTTTGTGATGGTCAACGTTGCTCGTCACATGAAGATCGATCCAGAGGCTGCACTACGCCGTGCGAACACCAAATTTGTTTCACGATTTCAATACATTGAAACTCAATTAGAAAAATCCGGACGCTCGCCTCAAGACAGCAGCTTGGAAGAGATGGACAAGCTTTGGGAACAGGCAAAAATTCAGTCGAAGGACGTTCGAAAATAATTCCCAAGTTTTTTTGTCAGATTATATTGACCTGATAAAAATACTCAGGTTTATGAAGGCTATCGTCATTTTGGAGTTCTCTGATGCGTACTGCGCTTTTCGCCTTTGCCGCCTGTTCACTTGCCCTGCCCGTCACCGCCGAAGAAGTTAATATCTATTCCTACCGGCAGCCGGAGCTGATCCAGCCATTGCTTGACGGATTTACCGAAAGCACGGGCATCAAAACAAATGTGGCCTTCGTGAACAAAGGTTTGGTCGAGCGTCTGGTCGCTGAAGGGAAGCGATCGCCCGCAGACATCATCCTGACAGTGGACATTAGTCGCCTAACTGGCGCGAAAGCAGCTGGTGTAACCCAGGCTATCGATAGCAGCGTTCTTTCAACTTCAATTCCTGAACAGCTGCGCGATCCAGAAGGCCATTGGTTTGGACTGACAACACGCGCCCGCATTGTCTATGCCTCGAAAGACCGCGTGAGAGAGGGTGAAATCACGACCTACGAGGACCTTGCCGATCCGAAGTGGAAAGGCAGAATTTGCACAAGATCCGGCACACATGTTTACACACTGGGCCTTGTCAGTGCCGTGATCGAACACAACGGCGTCGAAGCCACCGAAAAATGGTTGGAGGGCGTCAAAGCAAATCTTGCGAAAGCTCCCGAAGGCAACGACAGAGCACAGGTTAAATCCATTTGGGCCGGCGAATGCGACATCTCGCTTGGAAACACCTATTACATGGGTGCAATGCTTGACGACGAAGAGCAAAAAGCCTGGGCGGACTCGGTACGGATCGAATTCCCCAAGTTCGCATCCAATGGCGGAACACACGTCAACATCTCGGGTGTTGCCATGACAGCGTCCGCACCGAACCGCGATAACGCATTGGCATTCATGGAATATCTCGCATCGGCGGACGCTCAATCGATCTATGCGTCCGTTGTGAACGAATACCCAGCCGATCCAAATGCGGCGGTCTCGGATCGTGTTGCGGATTGGGGTGCATTCACGCCGGATTCGACCAATCTTGCCGATATCGCCGAGAACCGCGGTGAGGCATTGAAACTGGTCGAACGCGTCGATTTCGACGGGTAGCACGGGTACCACAGCACCCTCTGGACAACCTTGCGCGGCGACGTCACTGTCGGATTTCCAACCAGGAGAAATCATGGCGCCGCCACGCAAAATCATCATCGATACAGACCCCGGCCAGGACGATGCCGTTGCTATACTTCTCGCTCTCGCGTCGCCTGACGAAATAGAAGTCTTAGGCGTTGTCGCAGTTGCCGGAAACGTGCCCTTACCGCTTACCCAGAAACACGCGCGTATCGTTTGCGAACTGGCCGGCCGCCCAGAAATCCCGGTGTATTCTGGCTGTGACGCCCCGCTCGTTAGAAAACTGACGACCGCCGAACACGTACATGGCAAAACCGGCTTGGACGGACCGGCCTTACCTGAGCCGACAATGCCGCTTCAATCGCAGCATGGTGTTGATTACATCATTGAAACTTTACGCAACGAGCCATCAGGCACAGTAACTCTGGTGCCGATTGGTCCACTGACAAATATCGCAGCCGCCTTCCAAAAGGCTCCGGACATCGTCAATCGAGTGCAAGAGATTGTCCTAATGGGAGGAGCATATTTCGAAGTCGGAAACATCACACCGGCCGCCGAGTTTAACATTTATGTCGACCCAGAAGCTGCTGATATCGTGTTCAAATCCGGAACCAAGATCACTGTCATGCCACTCGATGTGACACACAAGGCCCTGACAAATGCCGATTGGGTCGCAACGATGAAAAACCTCGGCACGGAAACAGGACGAATGGTTGGTGCATGGACCGACTTTTTCGAAAGATTCGACAAAGAAAAGTACGGCTCAGAAGGCGCTCCGCTCCATGATCCCTGCAC
>JAPPOI010000279.1 GCA_028818055.1 Boseongicola sp. | reverse complement strand
CGCTTCCCCTGAACCACGACCTGCGCACCGGTCTCGGTCTCGGGCTTTAACAACACCGGATTCATATCCGTATGCGGGGGCAGTCCCGAGGCTTTGGACTGTAGATGTTGGGCCCGGCCAATCTCACCGCCGTCAGCCGTGACTGCGGCATTGTTTGACATGTTTTGCGGCTTAAACGGCGCAACAGAAAGCCCACGCAGTTTCGCGGCCCGACAAAGCCCGGCGACAAGAACCGACTTGCCCACATTCGAGCCGGTCCCCTGCAACATGATGGCCCGTCCCATCAGTTCCCTTGCTTTGGAAGAAATGCTTCAACCGCGGCGGAAGCGATGACAATGGTTTTACCCGTGTCCGGATTGGTCACATTCAAGCCGCCAAGCACAGCGCGAACAGATGCCCGGCCGCGGGGGAGCCCATCAATTAATGCATCGCAATCAACGGCTTCCGGGTTCTGTACACCGACGGTGACGTCCACCCTCATCTCATCGTGTGAAACCCCTATGGCATCGAACATCGGGATCGACGAATGGCGAATGGCGTCCTCGATCGCACGAGCCGCGGCCTTGGTGTAATCTTCGCCATACTGGTCATTGCCCATGCCCATTTCGATAATGAAACGCTGATCAGTCATAGAGCGTCCAAGTCAAGTGCAACTGAGATCGCGACGTTGGCTATGACAGTTGGTTTTCCACCATCTGTTCGTGGGACATCCAAACCGCCTTTGGTCGCGTTCACTTCGATCTGTCCATAAGGGAACACGGCTTTAACGGCCTCGGCATCCAGCGCCTCGGGCTTTTGAATTCCAACATCGACGGTGATCTGCATTTCGGTTTTTTCTTTGCCGAAAAGTTCCGCAAGATTGATGGAGTTGTGCCAAAGCGCATCCTTGACGGCTCGAACAGCCGCTTCGGTATAATCCTGACGCCGTAAAGAGCTGCCCATGCCAAATTCTGTCAGCAGACGCGGCATCAGAACTCCACGCCTTTTTGTGCCTTAACACCGTCGCGGAAAGGGTGTTTGACCAATGTCATGTCGGTGACCAAGTCAGCTGCCTCGATCAGCTCAGGCTTGGCGTTCCGACCCGTCAAACACACGTGCGTCATCGTCGGTTTCTGGGTCAGCAAGAAATCCACGACCTCGTCGATGTCCAAATAGTCGTACCGCAAAGCGATGTTGATCTCGTCCAGCAGCACGAACTGGATTTCGGGGTCCAAGATTTGCTCTTTCGCAATCTTCCAACCGTTCTGAGCTGCGGCGATATCTCGTTCGCGGTCTTGAGTTTCCCAAGTGAACCCTTCGCCAGATACGAAGAACCGGCATTCGTTCTCAAATCGCTCACGCAGGAAAGTCTTTTCACCCGTGTCCCAGTTGCCTTTGATGAACTGCACAACGGCACAAGGCATGCCATGTGCGATGCAGCGCATGATCATTCCAAAACCAGACGATGATTTGCCTTTGCCCGAGCCCGTGTGGACCATGATCAGGCCCTTTTCCTCGGTCTTGGTCTTCATCATTTCGTCGCGCGCGGCTTTGATCTTGCGCATCTTTTCATTGTGGCGGGCTGTGACGTCGTCCATCGGAAGGCCTCTGATCAATCGAATCCCCGCAAAATGTGCCGTGGAATGCCCAACGTCAATCCGGCCTGTGCGACGTCTTGAGATTGACAAGTGTCGCTTGGCCTGAACATGGTCTTTCGATGATGGTTGTCGGGCTTTACTGAGTCTGACTGAAAAGGGAACGCGGTCAGGGGAAACCTAAATCCGCGGCTGCCCCCGCAACTGTAGGCGGAAAGTGCGCTTGTCACGTGCCACTGACCAAAAAGGTTGGGAAGGCCAAAGCGCACAATGATCCGCAAGCCAGGAGACCTGCCATCGCAACTGAAACACTGACCCGGGCGGGGTGTCCCGGAAAGGAGCGATGATGCGATATCTTCCTGAATTCATTGCCGAAAGGCTCTGGCATGGCTGAGCAGACTGAACTTTTGGTCTGTGTGACCTGTAAACGAGGGACCGAAGTGACCGAGGACGGCGAGCGTCCCGGCCAACGCTTGTATGATGCATTGTCTGCCCGTGAGTTTCCGGAAGGCGTTACTGTCAAGCCTGTGGAATGTCTGCAAAACTGCGATCATGGGTGCACCGTCGCCTTGAGGGGCGGGGCAGCACGCTGGACGTATGTGTACGGAAACCTCCACGAGGCGTCGCATCCGGATATGCTTATTGAAGGCGCCGGACTGTATCATGAAACAAATGACGGTTTGATCCCGTGGAGGAGCAGACCAGAACACTTCAAACGCAATTGTGTGGCGCGTATTCCGCCACTGGAGGGGCAAAATGACTGATCTTGCGAAACTGCCGGTCACGGTCATCACCGGCTTTCTTGGATCCGGCAAAACGACTTTGATTTCCCATCTGATGCAAAACCCTGGTGGCAAGCGTCTGGCAGTGGTGGTGAACGAATTTGGCGACGTCGGCGTCGTCGGCGATATCCTGAAAAGTGGTGCCATTCCTGATTGCCCGGCCGAGACCATCATGGAACTGGCCAATGGCTGCATTTGCTGCACGGTTGCTGACGATTTCATTCCGACGATTGAAGCGCTGATGAAGCTGGACCCGCAGCCCGAACATATCCTGATCGAGACATCGGGCTTGGCCTTGCCTAAGCCGCTTTTGAAAGCCTTCGACTGGCCAGACATCCGCTCTAAGATCACGGTCGATGGTGTCATTGCATTGGCTGATGCTGAAGCGGTTGCAGCGGGCCGGTTTGCGCCAAACGTCGAAGCCGTTGATGCACAACGACTTGCAGATGAGAGCATCGATCACGAGACGCCTTTGTCGGAGGTTTTCGAGGATCAGATCAGTTGCGCCGATATCATCTTGCTGACGAAGCCGGACCTCGCCGGTCCTGATGGCGTGGCAAAAGCAAAAGAAATCATTGCAGCCGAAGCCCCGAGACCATTGCCTGTTGTTGAAGTCGCAGAAGGCGTCGTTGATCCGCGCGTTATTTTGGGGCTCGAAGCCGCAGCGGAAGACGACATGGATGCCCGTCCTTCTCATCATGATGAACCGCACGACCACGACCACGAAGACTTCGACAGCATCGTCGTCGACATTCCTGAACTGAGCGATCCGTCCGAGCTTGTCCAGCAGATCGAACGATTGGCGAATGAGCAGAACATTCTACGCGTAAAGGGCTATGCAGCGGTTGCCGGTAAGCCGATGCGCTTGCTGGTTCAGGCGGTGGGCGCGCGCGTTCGCCATCAGTATGATCGCCCGTGGGCTTCGTCTGAGGACCGTCGCGGACGTTTGGTGGTGATTGCCGAGCATGACGATATCAACACGACAGCAATTCAATCTGTTCTTGCTCGTCACGTTGAGGCCGCTGAGTAAGTTGCGATGCACGTCGTCTTCCGCGAGAGCCACGGGTTAGAAGAGACCGAGACACCCACCGATCTGGGGCAAACGCCTGCAGATTTGGTGGTGTTGTCTTTGTCGGATTCTGACTTGGGCGCTTTCGCCGCGGGTTGGCACCGCGGAGGTGGTCCAGACGGAAAGATGCCAACGCTTCGGTTGGCCAACATCGTTGCTTTGAAGCACCCGCTGTCCGTCGACACCTATGTCGAGCAGACACTGTGTCAGGCCAAGGGCATTTTAATCCGAATGATCGGTGGTGTTCCTTACTGGCCATATGGCTTGCAGCAGATCGAAGCTCTTGCACGTGAAAAAGGGATGGCGCTGGCCGTGTTACCCGCGGACGGACGCACTGACGAGCGGCTCGATGAGATCTCGACGCTTCCCGTATCCACACTGCGTCGACTACAGCACTTGTGTGACACAGGGGGCGAGGTCGCGGCTCAGGCAGCTCTCGCACAGTTGGCCATGGCGTCAGGGCTATACGCTGGTCCGGTACCGGGCGCGAAAATTCTGCCAATGCAAGGCGCATGGACCCCTGAACATGGTGTTCTGGTCGATGTGCCTGACGACTTTGCGGCGGACAAACCAGTGGTCGCAGTCGTCTTTTATCGATCATACCTTGTTGCAGCAGACCTCGCGCCTGTGCGTGCACTGTTTGCAGCCCTCCGCCAAGAAGGCTTCGAGGTCATGGGGCTTTATGCGCCATCGTTGAAAGCACCGGATGCAGCAGATTGGCTTGAGCGATCGCTCGATCGTTTGGGGCCTGCATCAATTGTAAATGTGACTTCGTTTTCCGGGCGCGCGGGTGAACGGGGATCGCCGCTGGATGTGGCAGGCGTTCCGGTATTTCAGGCGGCCTTGGCCACTTCAACAGAAAAGGCCTGGGATGAGGCCGAACGCGGTCTTTCCCCCGCTGATTTGGCCATGCACGTCGTTCTTCCGGAAGTTGACGGTCGGTTGTTCGCTGGCGTGGCATCTTTCAAAGAGCCCCAACCAGTTGATACCCAGCTGGAATACGCACGGTTTGTTCATACTGTGCACGACGAACGCATGGGTGCCATCGCGCGCAAAGTCTCCAACTGGTACGCTCTCGCGACCAAGAAAACATGGGATCGCAAGATCGCGCTGATTTTGTCGACTTATCCGGGCCGAAACTGGAATGTGGCCCACGCGGTTGGCCTTGATGCGATTGAATCGGCGCGATCAATCTTGGAAGACTTGCAGGTGGCGGGATACGACGCCTCGTCCGAATTTCGCATAGAGACCATCGAACAAAGCAACTTCGTATGGCCGTTTGCAGATTACTTGGCGGCACTTGAACGCCTGCCGCAGTCTATCCGAGAGCAGTTGTTTGAAGCTTGGGGCAAACCCGAAGATGACCCGCAATCCACAGAAGAAGGCTTGATCCTGCCAGTCACTTGGCATGGCAAGGCGTTGGTGGCACTCCACCCGGAACGTGGTTCTTCCGAGGCACGTGCCGACGAATCTCATGATCTGTCGCGCGTGCCGCGTCATTCATACGTGGCTTTTTACCTTTGGCT
>JAPPOI010000103.1:2987-4963 GCA_028818055.1 Boseongicola sp. | reverse complement strand
CGATTTATGCGGCATCAAGTTATGGCCGTTCGATTGCTCCGTCGATTGGTTTGAAGCCTCCGAAATTCGACACGATGGACATCCACGTTCACGTGCCAGATGGCGCGACTCCAAAGGATGGACCTTCGGCTGGATTGGCTATGGTGACATCGATCGTGTCGGTTTTGACCCAGATCCCTGTGCGCAAAGACATTGCAATGACGGGCGAGGTATCGCTGCGCGGCAATGCAATGCCCATCGGTGGTCTGAAAGAAAAGCTACTGGCTGCTCTTCGGGGCGGCATCAAAACCGTTCTGATACCGGAAGAGAATGCGAAAGACCTGCCGGAAATACCGGACAACGTGAAAGAGGGTTTGACCATAATTCCCGTCAGCCACGTGAGCGAGGTTCTGAAGCACGCGCTTGTCGAGATGCCTGAAGGTATCGAATGGGACGAAGAAGCCGAAGAAGCCGCTGCTGCAGCCGCTGCTGCTGCAAAGGGCGCTGAAGGCTCTGGTGCGGTGGCCCACTAAGTCACTGTGAGACTGAAAAACAAAAGCCCCGGGGATATTCTCCGGGGCTTTTTTCGATTTTGAGTTCGAAAAGCGATATTAGTTTGTTGCGATACCAGCGAGAATTACCAGCATCATAAGTGGGAATACGAACTCGCCAGTCGACGAACCTGTGGCTTCTTCGATTACCACTTCAGGTTCCATCATTGGCTCGTCCATGCCGCCGGCGTATGCCGACGTCGCCGTAATCAGTGCTACTGCTCCGATGCCACCCAGGACTTTTGTCATTTTTATCTCCGTAACATGCCCGTTGTCGTGGAATTGGCGTGTATCACGTTCGAGGGGTTTGCAAGGGGAACTGATCGCGCATCGCGTCAAATTTCGCAGGGCTGACGTCGCGACATGGCTGCAAGCTGATTAAAAAGCAACTTAGATGTCTCAGATCAAGTCAAGAGATTTCTGTTTAAAACTTTGATCTACCTGATTTTTTTGCAATTCCCGCCAATACGTCTGCGTTTCTCATCGTGTCAACTTCGTCGCGCACGCTTCGGCAGATATCACCGCACCGTTGGAGTTCATATTGTTTTGCGAAAGTGCTCCAAAAACGAGCAAAGAGATCTGTCTGGTCCATGTAAGTATCCTTGATTCGCTTGTTCATTAAGTGCACTCTGCCACCTCAAGTTAACTTGAGGTAAAGGACTTTTTTATGCCCAAGCCGAATGATCTGAGTGTTGGTGAGATGGCTGAGCGCGCAGGGGTGCCGGTCAGTACGTTGCTTTACTATGAGGCCGAGGGCCTTATCGAAAGCTGGCGGACGCCCGCAAATCATCGCCGCTATGATCGTCGCGAGTTGCGCCGCGTTGCCATCACTCGCATTGCTCAGTCTGTGGGTGTTCCTTTGGCAAGCGTCAAAGAAGTTCTGGACGACATTCCGCGTGACAAAGCCGTATCTGCCGAGGCTTGGGCCAAGGCCGCTGAACCGTGGGAAGGCTTGTTGAATGATCGTATCGATCTTTTGGTACGGCTGCGCGACCAGATGGGGTTTTGCATCGGTTGCGGGTGCCTCTCGCTCGACAGTTGCCCGCTTTACAATGCAGATGACGGGCTCGGCAAAAATGGACCTGGAGCGAGACGCTGGGTTGGTGCAAAAGAAGAACGTGCAAAAATTGAAAAGTGAGGCTTGCACACCCCCGCAAAGGGGGTTTAAAGAGCCGCGGTACGGGTGATTAGCTCAGTTGGTAGAGCGCTTCGTTTACACCGAAGATGTCGGGAGTTCGAGTCTCTCAACGCCCACCACCCTTCGCTCTTCGAGCTTCGGGTGGCAAGCCACCCTTCTTTTTTCGGAATGGGCAATGATTTAAGGCAAAAGCCACCCGAAGATTGACTAGAGCGAGGAGTGTCGCCCGAAGCCCTACGAAGTTTTTGCGTAGTATGGGCGAAGGGGGACTAAATTATGCCAATGTATTATGTCTATCTGATTCAGAG
>JAPPOI010000103.1:0-2977 GCA_028818055.1 Boseongicola sp. | reverse complement strand
TACACCGAAGATGTCGGGAGTTCGAGTCTCTCATCACCCACCATCCCTTCCAGCAATGATTTGAAGCAAGACCGTTGCTGGGCCCGCGGCGTCAGACTATTCGTGAGAGTAGAAGACAGGTTTCGACGTCTGAGACGCCCTCGAGCTTTCCTATTCGATTGAGCAGCCTATCAAATTCGGCCAGTGTCCGGGTTTCCGAACGGGCTACGACCGACCAGCGCCCGTTGGTTGAGTGAACACTCGTGAGTTCCGGCATGCGGCTGAGCGCCCGATGAACGCGTTCTGCTTTTGAAAGATCCAAAGCAATTAGTGACAGAGCGTGGATCATGTCCTGATCCGCAACGTCTTCGACATCAATCGTAAACCGTCGAATAACACCGTCGGCTTTCAGTGATGCCATCCGAGATTTTACCGTTACTCGTGTCACACCAAGCTCTGCGGCGATGCTAGTGACGGACGCCCGTGCGTCGTGCTTTAGCAATTTCAGTATATCGCGATCAGTTTGGTCCAAAATACGCATTATTCAAACTGCGCCAAAAATAATCAAATTAGCAAATAGAATTTACATTTTGATCAATTTGCCTACTGAACAGATGCATCCGGGGCGCGGTACTTTTTGCAGTATGGATCAGATTAGCCCGAATAAAAGCTGCGCCTTGATTGGCGCTCCTGCCCAGTCTGGTACGCGTGCGCGTGGGTGCCTGATGGGTCCCGACGCGCTCAGAACCGCTGGCTTGCAAGATATGTTGGAGGAGTTGGGGTGCTCGGTCGAAGACAAAGGCAATTTGCGGACACCAACGCTGAAACAGCGGTCTCATTCAAATCCCAACGTCCATCATCTTGCAGAGACAGGCGCCTGGATCGAAGCAATATCTGCCGAGGCCTATTCAAGCGCGGCAGCGTTCGACATGACAGTCGTCCTTGGCGGCGACCATTCTGTCGCTGCTGGATCTATTCCTGCATTCGCTCGATATGCGTCGGACTGCGACCAGCCATTCTATGTTTTGTGGTTAGATGCCCATCCGGACTTGCATCTCTTGTCGTCCACGGAAAGTGGAAACCTGCATGGCACACCGATGGCGTACTGTCTCGGCTGTGATGGTTTCGAAGGTCAGTACCCACCTTTGCCGGCAGTGCTTCAACCTGAACGGCTCTGCATGATGGGTTTGCGATCGGTTGATCCGGCAGAACGCCAGTTGATCTCTGAACTTGGCATTGAAGTGCATGACATGCGCAGGATCGATGAAAACGGCATTGCAGAGCCGCTTGCGCGGTTCCTGGACCGTGTTGCTGCAGATAATGGCCGCCTTCATGTCAGCTTGGATGTCGACTTCCTTGACCCGTCGATCGCCTGCGCGGTGGGCACCACCGTGCCTGGTGGCGCAACGTTCCGCGAAGCCCATTTGATCATGGAAATGTTGCACGACAGTGGTCTTGTCACATCGCTTGATCTGGTCGAGTTGAACCCGGCCATGGATGACCGGGCAAAAACCGCCCGACTTATGGTTGATCTGACAGCGTCTCTGATGGGGCGCACAATCCTCGATCGTCCGACACGCACCCACTGAGAAAGGCGCCCACATGAACTCTCAGCCGTCACACTTGTCATTGGTTCCTTTTGTCAGCGTCGACAACATGATGAAGCTGGTGAACCGGATTGGTGTCGCCGAGGCCATCGCCGACATCGCAGCAGAAATTGAAAAAGATTATCGTCGCTGGCCCGAGTTCGACAAAACCGAACGTGTGCCGGCACATTCGGAAGAGGGCGTCATCGAGCTTATGCCCACATCCGATGGCGAGACCTACAGTTTCAAGTACGTGAATGGCCACCCGGCCAATATGGCGCGTGGCTACCAAACGGTCACCGCTTTCGGTTTGCTTGCACGCGTGGACACCGGGTATCCAATCCTGTTTTCCGAAATGACAATACTGACTGCGTTACGCACTGCGGCGATGTCTGTCGTGGCCGCCAAGTACCTTGCCCCGAAGGGCGCGCGCACAATGGCAATCATCGGCAACGGTGCACAATGTGAATTCCAGGCTTTGGCATTTCACAAAGTGCTCGGGATCGAGACCGTCCGGCTTTTCGATGTTGATCCAACTGCCACTGAAAAGGCGGCTCGCAATCTCGCAAACTCGGGGCTGAACGTTGTTTCCTGCTCATCAAGTGAAGACGCCGTTGCGGGTGCTGACATCATCACGACCTGCACGGCTGACAAGCAGTACGCCACGATATTGACGGACAACATGGTTGGCGCGGGTCAGCACATCAATGCGATTGGAGGCGACTGCCCGGGTAAAACCGAATTGCACAAGGATATTCTGCTGCGGTCAGACATCTTTGTTGAGTATCCTCCGCAGACCCGCATCGAAGGCGAGATCCAGCAATTGCCGTCCGATCATCCCGTGACGGAGCTTTGGAAGGTCATCCGGGGCGAGGAACCCGGTCGGACCAGCGAGCGGCAAATCACGCTTTTCGATAGCGTAGGGTTTGCAACGGAAGATTTTTCAGCACTGCGATACATCCATTCGCGCTTGTCCGAGTTAAGCCTGTTCGACGAATTGGACATGATCGCAGACCCCGATGATCCTCGGGATCTGTTTGGTATGATCAAACGTGCGGAGAAAGCAGACCAGCCTTCTTAAATCTTGCGAGCTACGATGAATAAGCTTGGCAGTTTCGGCGGGTAATGTCCGGTTTCGACGATCTCAAATCCGGCGTCTGTCACCAGATTTTCCAACTCGCTTGTTTTGAATGATCGAACAAACGGAGCCTTTCCGACCAAGCGCATCGCTGCAATGAGAGGCCGGAGATACCACTTGTGTCCCAGGCAGGGCGTTTTGGAGATGAAGTAACCACCGGGTTTCAAAAGATCACGCACGCGGCTGGCCGTTGCTTCTGTTTCGTCGACAAGGTGCAAGATATTAAATCCCAAAACGGCGTCCAATGTTCCGCGGCCCTCGGCACTGACAAGGC
>JAPPOI010000224.1:4437-21334 GCA_028818055.1 Boseongicola sp. | reverse complement strand
GTGACGTTGAGCTCGTCGGCAGCCTTGGCGAATGACATATGGCGCGCCGCCGCGGCGAAGGCACGCAATGCGGGCAATGGGGGAAGTGCCTCAGACATATTCACTTAAGTAATACTTAACTGATGCTTTGAAAAGTCTCGTTTGTAAGCATAAAATACAGATGCGATATTGGTCTCAACACAGAAATACTGATGCAAGGAATTAAAGATGTTTGAGACGACGCCAAATACCCGCACACGCGACGCCTACCGCACCGCACACGCAGAGCGCGGAGCGGCCTTTGCAGGGTTTATTAAGAAACTGTTTTCCGCCCGCTGATCGTTGCAAGCTTTCTCCCGGACGGAAAAGGGCCGGTCCTGGTGGACCGGCCCTTTCTAGTTCTGCAGATGCAGACCAAATTACACGAAGAATTGTGCGCCGTTGGCCGAAATTGTGGAGCCGTTGATGAAACCGCTCTCGTCGGAGGCCAGGAACGAAACGCAGCGCGCGATTTCTTCCGGTTCACCAAGGCGACCAGCTGGAATTTGCCCGATAATTGCTTCGCGAACCTTTTCAGGAACCGCCATGACCATTTCCGTAGCAATGTAGCCAGGGCAAACTGCGTTAGCGGTGATGCCGGCACGTGCACCTTCCTGCGCCAACGACTTGACGATGCCAAGATCGCCAGCTTTCGTCGCAGCATAGTTCACTTGGGCAAACTGGCCCTTCTGGCCATTGATAGACGAAATGACGATGACGCGGCCAAACTTGCGTTCCCGCATTCCTGGCCAAACAGGGTGAACTGTGTTGAAGACACCAGTCAAGTTTGTGTCGATGACTTCCTTCCACTGCTCAGGGCTCATCTTGTGGAACGGCGCATCACGGGTGATGCCCGCATTTGCGACAACAACATCAATCGGTCCAAGGTCGGCTTCGACTTGCGCAATGCCGGCGGCAGAGGCGTCATAGTCGGCGACGTTCCACTTATACGTTTTGATCCCGGTTTCCGCAGTAAAGGCGGCGGCCTTTTCGTCGTTGCCCGCATAAGTCGCCGCAACTTCCATGCCGTCGGCTTTTAGTTTCTTTGAGATGGCTTCGCCAATTCCGCGTGAGCCACCGGTGACTAGGGCAACACGTGCCATGATGTATTCTCCGGTAAGATAGGTCTGGTAAGTATTGTAAATATTCGAGCCTGACTGCGCAATAAAATTGCGCAGTCATTTTCGCACTTTATGGGCGCTCAACACACATTGCGACGCCCATGCCGCCACCGATGCAAAGCGTGGCGAGCCCTTTTTTGGCATCCCGGCGCTTCATTTCGAAGAGCAATGTATTAAGGACGCGGGCGCCAGATGCTCCGATAGGGTGACCGATGGCGATGGCTCCGCCATTGACGTTCACAATCTCCGGATCCCAGCCCATGTCTTTGTTCACGGCGCACGCTTGGGCTGCAAAGGCTTCGTTGGCTTCGACAAGGTCAAGATCGCCAACAGACCAACCGGCTTTGTCGAGCGCTTTCCGTGACGCATAGATCGGACCGACACCCATAATCGAAGGATCAAGGCCAGCCGTCGCGTAGGAAGCGATGCGTGCCAGAGGCTCTACGCCACGCTTCTCCGCTGCATCAGCGCTCATCAAAAGAACGCCAGCTGCGCCATCATTGATGCCCGACGCGTTGCCTGCAGTAACCGAGCCTTCCTTCGTGAAGGCTGGACGCAGCTTTTGCATGTTTTCGATAGTCGCTCCGTGACGGATGTATTCATCCTTATCGACGACGATGTCGCCTTTGCGTGTCTTCACGGTGAAAGGTGTGATCTCGTCGTCAAACTTGCCGGCATTCTGTGCAGCCTCGGCTTTGTTTTGCGAAGCGAGAGCGAATTCATCCTGTTGGTCGCGGCTGATCTGCCACTTCTCGGCGACGTTCTCGGCCGTTTGGCCCATATGGTACCCGTTGAAGGCATCCCAGAGGCCATCTTTGATCATTGTGTCGATGAACTTCAAATCGCCCATCTTCTGGCCAGCGCGGATCGCTTGCGCGTGCGGGCTCATTGACATGTTTTCCTGTCCGCCTGCGGCAACGATGTCGGCATCGCCCAACATGATGTGCTGTGCGCCCAAAGCGACCGAACGAAGTCCCGAACCGCAAACTTGGTTGATGCCCCACGCAGCGCTTTCGATGGGCAGCCCGGCGTTAATGTGAGCTTGCCGTGCTGGGTTTTGACCCTGACCAGCGGTCAGAACCTGACCAAGGATGGTTTCCGAAACCTCGGATTTGTCTACGCCTGCGCGCTCGACCAAAGCTTCCAAAACTGTTGCGCCCAGATCATGTGCTGGTGTGCTGGCAAACGAGCCACTGAAACTTCCAACTGCTGTCCGAGCAGCCGAAGCGATTACTACATTGGTCATGCGAGGTTCCTCCTATCCCAATCTCAATTGAGCGCCAGAATTGCGCCGTTGGGCAGGGCATACCGCAGTGCAGCATTTTTCTCAATGACCACTGGGTCGCAGTCTTTGCAAAGCCGTTATGCGATTACTTGCCGTAGTAAAGACCAACCACATGGCGAGCTTCTGCAAAGAACAACCAGCGCTGTACCAGAACTCCGGCCAGGTGCGATAGCACTGCAAGTGCAGCAAGGATGTGCGAGAACGGCAGTAGAAGGAACACTACTGGCAGCAAGACCGAAAGTCCCAGCGATATGGCCCTTAGAATGTTGGCATGCTTGCGTCCGACACGAAAAACCATCTCGTTGGTCAGATAGTTGGATCCGGTATGCGGCGGTTCAAATGCGCGAACCGTGCCTGGCTGACCAAGTCCAGTTGCGGTTGAAAGATTTGTATCTGAAGCGGCCTCGCGCCTTTGCTGATCCATCCAGGCAAATACCTGAATGGCGCCAACCGCGATCAGCAATAGGATTGCTGCGGTTACATTCCCGGTCAGCAAAGCGCCTCCCGCAATGCCGTACCCAAGGAACAGCACAGGTGGCGACCAGTGATTCCAGCGAGGGACAGTTCTCATCTGCATGTAGATCATTGATGTTGCGAAGATCGTGACAACTGACATCAGCGCGCCTGTAATGCCGAACAGACGCCATCTCGCATCGAAAAAGATCAGACCGATTGCATATAGCCCCATCAACCCAAGTGCGATTATTGCGGCCCAAGCCTCTCGACTAAGCCAGCTTGAGCGCCATTGAGTAAATGCCTTGAGGAACCTTTCCGGATGACCAAGGTGAAACGTTGAAGACAGAAGGCCGCCGCATGAAAGGCCGAACGCGATCAAGAAAAAGATGAAGGCGATCCATCCTCGCGGAGCGGGGACGTCCAACCCTAGCCATGCCAGCATTCCAAACCCAAGACCGGAAAGCGTGGTGAATAGTATGATTGAAGGAGCAGGATGCATTAGCCGGACACCTTGGTCAGAGTCTTATCAAGCCAACCAAGGAAGCCTTGGGGCTCTTCTGCAACGGGTTCGAGAAACGGTGCCAAAACGTCAAACTCCGGCATTTCGTCCTTTGGCCGAGGAGGCAAATAACGGTTAACCGGCGCCGTTCCTTGTTCGGGCATCAACTCAATGCCTCCCCGGTCCGCGACCAGTTTTGATACATCGCTTTCCGGATCTGCCAAATCGCCGAAGTGCCGTGCTCCAGCTGGGCACGTGCGTACGCACGCAGGTTGGCGATCTTCTTCGGGAAGGTTTTCGTTGTAGATGCGGTCCACGCAGAGTGTACATTTTTTCATGACACCTTCTGCGGGGTCCATCTCGCGTGCGCCATAGGGGCAAGCCCATGCGCATAGCCCGCAGCCGATGCATTCGCTTTCGTTGACCAGAACAATCCCATCCTCGACACGCTTGTAGCTGGCCCCTGTCGGACAAACTGTGACGCAGGGCGCGTCGGCGCAGTGCAAACAACTTTTCGGCATATGAATAAGTTGTGCAGGACCGGTCTCGGGTTGAATTTCGTAAGAGTGTACGCGGTTCAGGAAACTGCCAACTGGGTTTGCACCATAGGCATCCGTGTCGGCTAATGGCGCTCCGTAGTTTTCAGTGTTCCAGCCTTTGCATGCGGTCACACAGGCATGGCAGCCCACACAAGTATCAAGATCGATGACCAGCCCAAGAGACTTGGCGGTCTGATCGGGCAAACTGGTCATGCTTTTGTTCCTTGCGGGTACTTGGCACGCGCGAGCGGTCCGCGCTGCTCTGCGGCGTCTTCAGGGCAAGTTGATTGGAACACGTTAAAAATCATGATCCCAACTTCTGTTTGACGATCTCGGGTCCCGTTCCGACCGGACTTTTTTGCGGTGGGTGAGCAGGCTGAGACTCAGCGGGCGCAATGGCTTTTTCAATCTTCACTCTCAGATCGAACCAAGCAGCTTGGCCGGTGATTGGATCAGAGTTCGCCCAGCGCAATCCGTCGCCCTTGGGTGGAAGCAATTCGTGAATCAAATGATTCAACAGGAAGCCTTTGGTTGTTTCCGGCGCATCTGGCTCTAGCGCCCACGCGCCTTTGCGTTTGCCGATCGCGTTCCAGGTCCAAACGGTGTTTTCGTTTAGTGCGGCCATGTGGGCCACCGGCACTGTGATCTCGCCGTGCGGCGACGTTACCTTCGCCCAGTCGCCTTCCTGGAAACCATTTGCTTCCCAAATCTTGGTTGGAACATAGAGTGGATTGCGACCGTGGATTTGCCTGAGCCAAGCATTTTGGCTGCCCCATGAATGGTACATGGCCATCGGTCGCTGCGTAAGCGCGTGTACGTCATAGCCTTCGTCCACATCGCTGAACGGTGGGTACCACATGGGCAGCGGGTCCATCGTTTCTTTGTAACGGCTCTTAAGGTGCTCTGGCGGTGAAAGGCGATGCTTTCCTTCAGCCGCCAGTTGGAACCGACGCAGCGGTTCGCACCAGAGCGTGAACAAGTAGGGCGACGGAGCGTCGAACAGACCCAGATCGACCGCCCAGTTCTGGTATGCGCTATTCCATGGTTTGTAGAATTCGGCTTCTTCAGGGATGTGGCTGATCCAAAAACTGCCGTTCTCGATATACTTCTCAATCTGATTTGGATTTGACGCGCCGCGGCCGTGATCTTCGCCATTACCGCGCCAACCTGCCAGTGGGCCAATACCGGGTTTGCGTTCGTGATTTTGAATGTAGTCGCCGTAGTCCGCGTACTTTTGGCTTCCGTCGTCGTTGACGAACCCTGGAAGATCAAGCATCGCACCAAGTTCACACAGTACGGACTGGAACCCGCGGACGTCACGATCAGGCTCAACCACCGGCCAACGGATGGCGTCGGCCGCAGCCTCGGCCTCGCAAATGGGTCGGTCCAGCAAACTGATGCAGTCGTGGCGTTCGAGATAAGTGGTGTCGGGCAGGATAAGATCCGCGAATGCAACCATTTCGGACGAATAAGCATCCGAGTAAATGATGCGCGGGATGACGTACTCGCCATTCTCGTCGGTGTCGGTCAGCATCTTCATGACGCCCGACGTGTTCATCGACGAGTTCCATGACATGTTCGCCATGTATAGCATCATCGTGTCGATCTTGTACGGATCACCGGCATAGGCATTCGAAATGAGCATGTGCATCAAGCCATGCGCACTCATCGGGTTTTCCCAACTGAATGCCTTGTCGATCCGCTTAGGCGCCCCGTTTTCGTCGATTAGCAGATCGTCTGGGCCGTGCAGGAAACCCAGATGGGGGCCGTCCAACGGTTTACCGGGCGTCACACCAGCATGTGGCTTTGGATGTACAGTTGCAGGCTTCGGGTAGGGCGGCTTGAAACGGAAACCACCCGGTACTTCGACGGAGCCGAGGATGATCTGCAGTAGGTGCAATGCCCGACAGGTCTGAAACCCGTTCGAATGTGCGCTGATCCCGCGCATGGCGTGGAAGCTGACGGGCCGACCAATCATGGTCTTATGTTTTTCGCCGCGGAAATCTGTCCATTCCCGCTCAAGCTCGAAGGCCTCTTCGAACGCAACGCGTGCCAATTCGGCGGCAATGGCTCGGATGCGTTTGGCGTCGATGCCGACCTTTTCCGCAACGGTTTCCGGCGCATAGTCTTGCGACAAATACTTCTCAGCCATGTGGTGAAGAACCGGGCGGTGCGAAACACCCGCATGTCGATAGCTTCCCGATAGATCCGGTTGAACTCCAGGTGTGTCGTACGCCTCTGGTTTGCCAGTTCGGCGATCCACGACAAGCTTCTTGCCGGCTTCATCAGTCAGTATCAGACCGAATTCATCGCTGGCTGGGTCTTCGTTCACAAGGCAAGGCGCGTCGGTGAAGCGTGCCAGATAATCAAGATCGATCTTTCCGGCCTTCATGAGGCAATGCACAAGGCTGAGGATGAACAGTCCATCTGTTCCGGGAGTGATACCCACCCATTCGTCGGCCACGGCATTGTATCCGGTTCGAATTGGATTGACGCCAATGACCTTTGCGCCGCGCTCTTTCAGTCGGCCCAGCCCCATCTTGATCGGATTGCTGTCGTGGTCTTCGGCAACCCCAAACAGCATGAACAGTTTGGTACGTTCCCAATCAGGTTGCCCAAACTCCCAGAACGCACCACCCATGGTGTAGATGCCGGCCGCCGCCATGTTAACCGAGCAAAACCCGCCGTGGGCCGCATAATTAGGTGTCCCGAAAGACTGTGCCCAATACGACGTGAAGGATTGCGACTGATCACGGCCCGTGAAAAAGGCAAATCTGGATTGATCTGTTTCGCGAAGCGGTTTCAGCCAAGACACTGCTGTCTCAAGCGCTTCTTTCCACGAAATCTCTTCGAACTCTCCGGAACCTCTTGGACCAACGCGCTTCATAGGCGCGCGCAAGCGGGCAGGTGACAGGTGCTGCATGATGCCGGACGACCCTTTTGCGCAGAGTACGCCGCGGTTCACCGGGTGATCCTTGTTGCCTTCGATGTAGGCAACTTTTCCGTCCTTCATGTGAACGTTTATGCCGCATCGACAGGCGCACATGTAGCACGTGGTTTTGCGGACTTCGTCCGAGACGCTTGGCGAAGTGTCGATCTTGGGCTGGTTCATCCTGTTGGATTGTTCCTTGCGATTTTTCTTTTTTGTGTGTCGATAGCGTTAACTACCAATTCGTTAGTTGATCATCTAGGCGCTGCACCGTGGTCGAATTAGGTCCAGTCCAAGGTGCAATCTATGTCCAACCCGGGTTGAAGTCATTTTCCAATTGAACGAGTGCGATCATAAGCGGCTACCAAACCTTCACTGACCGCTTCTTTCAGCGGTCCCTGATCAAGCGCTCGCAATCCGGCCGCCGTCGTTCCGTCATAGTCGATCATTTCCTGAACGAACTCACGAGGCGGCCCACCTTCGCGGGCCAGAACATGGCTGGACGCGAGGAACAGCTGTTGTACGGCGCGCTGGGCAACATGATCAGCGATGCCTTGTTTAACAGCGTGTTCGTAAACGGCATCGGCAAAATACGCGACAAATCCGGGCACGGGACCGGTCATTGCTGTGAAATGGTCAATCTGATCTTCTGTCGGAATCCGATCTGTCAAACCACAGGCTGAAAGAAGCCGCGTCACTAAAGCCGTGTCATCTTCGCTAAGACTGTGTGGCGCGAACCAGGGTGAATAGGCGAGTTGGAACGCCGCGGCCGGAGACGACATCGCGCGCACAACTCGGTTTGTTCCGCTGATTGACATCAGATCAGAAAGCTCAACTCCAGCCATCACGGAAATGACGATTGCGTCACCGGCGGCTAACTTGAGTGAATTTGCTTCGGCAGGCGGAACACAAAGAACGATCACATCACAGTTCGCGGCCAGCTGCTGCGGATCAGTTGTGGAACGGATTTCTTCCCATTTTGCGAGAGAACCTGCTCCACCGGAACGGTTAGAAACCCAAAGGTTTTCGGGAAGAACTGTTCTCGTTTCCAGCCAGGCTGTTGCTATGGCGCTTCCTAATTGACCGGTTCCGCCAATAATGCCGACATTTGTCATCTAAGCGCCCTGGTTTTGGCGTTCGATGTATGTCCGAAGATCTTCGGCTTCCGTTCTGGCCGCTCGTAAACCGTCCATGGCCGCTTCCAGTTCGGCCTCGGTTTGCGTCATCTTGTTGGTTAGTTCAGCTTCTCTTTGCTGCATGTATGTAACAGCTTGATCACGCTCTTCTTCAGCCTCGTGCAATTCCTGTGCCATTCGGTCCAGATCATCCATGTCCGAACGGGTTACGCGTGTAATGCGCGAGATCAGCCAGTGCGCGAACCAACCGGCCATGAAGGCCACAAACAAGATGGCAGCGGTCGCAAATATAAACTCGGTGCCATTCATTCTGATGCCTCCCCCTCGGTCGCAGCCTCATCTGCAGCGCCGGTCTCATTGTCATCGGCTTGCTCGGACAGAACAAGTCGGAATTCGATACGCCTATTGGCCTCGCGACCCTCTTCTGTGTCGTTGTCGGCAATGGGTGAGCTTTCACCATATCCTTTCGCCGACAAGTTCGAGACGAGCACCCGCCGCGCCATTATTGCGTTCAAAACCGCATCAGCGCGCGCCTGGCTGAGCTGCTGGTTCATCACTTCACGGCCTTGGCTGTCGGTATGCCCGCCAATCTCTATTCTTGCTGACTGGCAGTCCCGCAGTATCTCGGCAATGGTGTCGATTGTCGCGACAGCAGCATCTTCGATATCGGCCGATGAGGGTGCAAAGGAAATTTTCCGAGAGCTGGCGGCGGAATTGATTTGCTCAATGCATTCCTCGGGTGTCGGCAGGCCTGCGAGAGGGTCGAGAGCCTCGGAATAGGTGATGTCGAGTGAGAACCGAGCGCCATCCTGCAATCGGGAGGCCAAGATTCGCGACGCTTCTGCTCGGGCGTCCTTCCGTCCGGTCTTGCCTGAAATCGTGATCTCGTCCGGCGTGACCGTGGCGATGCCGTTGCTGAGCAAGGAAAGACTTTCAAGCGAAGCCAACACGCGGTTGGGCCAGCCTTGGGGCAGCCCCTCACCTAATCGCGTCGCCGGTCTGACGTTTGATGACCCAAAGTGCGCTTCGGCAAATGAAACAACAGCGTTTCTTGATCTTGCGTCTGATAGCCTGCCTCGAAGCTGTACCAGACCTTCAGGTGATCTGGTTGCCACGAACTCCGGTACCGTGACGTCGGTCGGTTCATCTGTTTCTGGAACCAACCGTACCGACGAAAGGGAGAATACCGCGGGAAGATCATTCTCTAACGCGCCGACTTGGCGGTCAAACAGGGCTTCAGAAGTTCCCTCGGCGGCTATCAAAGACACATCAGCGTTCGATATCGTTAATGTGCCCTGGCCAAGAGCCGCGAGGGTTTCAATCGATGATACTGCAGCATCCGCCCAGCTCGTCGACGGAGCGCCAAGTCCTAGCGGGCAATCTCCGCCTCCGGTCATTCCAGCTTTGGTCGCTGCTGCAAGAATAGCTTGGCGCGCTGTTTCGGTGTCAGCCGAGCAGGCGTCAAAACGCGCGCCGTCTTCATCGATTAAGAACCGGATGGTGAATGGAGTGATCACAGGCAACGGTGCAGTTATGTTCAGGTTCAGCCCGAGACCTGCAGGTGCATTTCGTTTCAAGTTCCGTTCAATGCGTTGCTGATCTTCGATATCTTCTGCAACCGCCGTAACCGCGACACTTGCCGGAGTGATTGACACTTTTGAGCGCGGCAACGTGTCAACTGTGCGAAGACCATATTCCAATGCTCGATCCCACCCAGCAGGTGGATCGAAATCTGCAACTTCCAAAAGGTCCGTGATGGGTGATCCGTCTGAGATGTCTTGGATGCGCTCGACAATGGCTTCCGGGTTGGACGCCGCAGGAATAAGCCCAATTAGCGAGACGCCATCATCATTCTTCAAGATTTCGATCGAAAACGCGGGTGGAGTGATCTTTGCGACAGCAGCGACCTCCATGGCGTCCTGAATTCGCGATGCGTCCACGACCCGTCCGGCTGCAGAAAGCGCTGCAAAACGCGTCGCTTCATCTGGAGCAGTGCCGAACAGAGTAACCTGTAACCCATTCGCCGTTGCCTCGGCCCAATCGTGGCCATTTTGGCTAAGTACGAGATCAATGTCGGTCAGAGCGAGCTGTTCGACCCGACCCTTCGCCCAGAAGGCAACTCCAAGACAAGCAGCGCCCGCAACCACAATGGCGATCGCGTGGGGAACAAAAGCTCGGATATTGAGGCGTCTTCGGCTCATGGCGTCTTGTTAGTCTTCTCTTTGAAGCATCGCAATCAAACGAAATGGGCGCCGGCAAGAAACAGCACGGGAATAAGTCCGGCGTTCCTATTGGACCTAAATAGCGTAAGGCATTTCTCTGGATCATCGATATCCAGCCGCCTTAATTGCCACGCAAGGTGCCATCCGAAAGCCCACACACCTGCAAGCGCCAGAACCAATTGTAGCACATTTACGGAATCAGCAAGGGCGAGAATCAGGCCGGCTGCGAAGAAAGAGACAGACCCGACCAAGAACCACTTCAACCATTTGGCGGTGCTTTCTTCGAAAAGACGCGCGGTGGACTTAACGCCAATCAACGCGTCGTCATCGGTGTCCTGGTGGGCATAAATTGTGTCGTAGAAGAGCGTCCAGCAAATGCCACCAATGTAAATCAGCACTGGTGCCCAACCGATGCTGCCTGTGGCGGCGGCCCATGCAAGCAACGCCCCCCAATTGAAAGCCAATCCAAGAAAGATTTGCGGCCACCATGTGAATCGCTTGGCAAAAGGGTAGATGCAGACCAAAGCCAAAGAGGCGATGCCCAGCCAAATCGCCTCCCAGTAAAAGGTGAGCAACACTGCAAATGCGAGTAGCGACTGGACAACCATCCAAATGATCGCGCCTCGCACTGTGACTTGTCGCGACGGTATCGGGCGCGATTGTGTTCGTTCGACTTGGGCGTCGATGTCGCGGTCGGTGATGTCGTTCCACGTGCACCCAGCGCCCCGCATCAAGAAAGCACCAATTGCGCACCCCACAGCGATCCAAAGGTGCTCGGCCGTGAAGCGCCCCTGCATAAGGCTGGCTGCGCCTAACCCCCACCAACAAGGAATCAACAAGAGCCATGTTCCGATGGGGCGATCGGCTCGGGACAAACGAAGGAAAGGTCGGGACACGGCAGGAGCAAGCGTATCCACCCAATTTCCCTGAACCGCATCAGCAACTTGCCCGGTAACGGCTGTCTCTGGAGTCTTGCCTGCGTCGGCCATAAAGTCCGCCCCATGAAAGCTGCGAAAGTCAGACTCTTTGTAGATCACCCGCTTGGAGAAGGGCAATCGGTCTCGCTGTCGCGGGACCAGGCGCATTATTTGTTTGGCGTAATGCGTCAAATGCCTGGAGACGTGGTGTCCTTGTTCAACGGAGAAGCCGGTGAGTGGCGCGCCGAGGTGGTCTCCGCTGGCCGGAAAAACGGGGAATTGATTTGCCGAAGCCAAAGTGCGGCGCAAATCAATCCACCAGACCTTTGGCTGCTGTTTGCTCCGATAAAGAAGGCCCGCACCGACTTCATCGTTGAAAAAGCCGCCGAAATGGGCGCGGCACGGATATTGCCAATTCAGTCAGACTTTACCAACTCTGAACGTATTCGGCAGGATCGGCTGCAAGCGCACGCAGTTGAAGCCGCCGAACAATGTGGTGGCACTTTTGTTCCACCTGTTGAGGAGCTCCAGAAATTAGAGGCGGTACTTTCGCATTGGCCAGAAGAACGACAATTGATGTTTTGTGACGAGTCGCTGGCCGGAGATCAAACTAGACTTCCCGAAATTGATGGGCCGTGGGCAATCTTGATCGGGCCGGAAGGTGGTTTTTCAGAAGCTGAAAGAAAACGTCTTGGGGAAATGGGCAATGCGCACTCCATCAGCTTAGGACCAAGAATCTTGCGCGCAGATACCGCCGCGGTGGCAGCTTTGGCCTTGTGGCAAGCGCAGCTTGGCGACTGGTAATGACATGAGTTTTGTTCGCCCGGAAGTTCAATCAACTCTGAAGAGATGGAGTGAACCCCTGGCCGGGTTGGCACTCATCGCGGCTGGTTCTTTCTTGCTGACAGGTCCCGGTCGCGGGCGTTTTATCTTGGGGCTGTTGTTTCTGGGGTTAGGTTTACTTTTTGTCTTTTGGGGCATTCAGCGTGCGCGTTTCCACTCAGATGGCGGAGGCGTCGGGGTTGTCGAGGTCGATGAACGCCAGATCAGCTATTTCAGCCCAGCTATGGGCGGAGCTTTGGCGCTTGAGGATTTGACGCGCGTTGCGGTAGTTCCGCCTCACGCCTGGGAGCTGTCAGACATCAGCGGGCAAAGGTTGACGATACCCGTTGATGCAAAAGGTGCCGATGCGTTGTTTGAAACATTGGTCGCACTTCCGGGTTTCAGCGCGGTCAGACTTTCGAATGCCGCCCAATCACCTCCTTCGGAACGCACAATTATTTGGTCACGTTCGCACACAGGCCACAGTTGACACCACCTGACAATCTGGCAGTCACGGACACGTAAGAAAACTCGGAGACGATTGATGTCCATCCCTCAATCCGGCGGCGGGCCGATAGAACGGCACGAGCAACTCGCCGAGTATCTGGAGAGTGGTTGTAAGCCAAAGCAGGATTGGCGGATTGGAACCGAGCACGAGAAGTTCGGTTACTGCAAAGAATCGCTCAAAGCTCTGCCTTATGAAGGTGAGCGGTCGGTTCGCGCCGTATTGGAAGGCTTGCAAGGTCGTTTTGGATGGGAGCCAATATTTGAAGGCGACCATATCATCGGTCTTCAGAAAGACGGTGCCAACGTCTCGCTTGAACCTGGCGGTCAGCTTGAGCTTTCAGGCGCACCGCTCGAGAGCATTCACCAGACCTGTGACGAGGTGAACGACCATCTGCGAGAAGTTAAGTCGGTCGCGGACGAGATAGGTGTCGGCTTTATCGGACTTGGCGCCGCACCGCATTGGACTCATGAAGAGATGCCGGTGATGCCAAAAGGCCGGTACAAACTTATGACAGATTACATGGGGCGTGTCGGGACACACGGGACCCAGATGATGTACCGTACCTGTACGGTTCAGGTGAATCTGGACTTCGAGTCCGAAGCGGACATGGTGCAAAAACTGCGGGTTGCCTTGGCGCTACAGCCTGTTGCCACGGCACTTTTTGCGAATTCGCCGTTCTTCGAAGGCAAACTGAATGGCCATAAATCGTGGCGCAGTCGGATTTGGCGCGATTTGGATGCCGACCGAACCGGAATGCTGCCTTGGGTGTTCGACGATGGCATGGGCTTCGAACGCTGGGTCGACTACGCGTTGGATGTGCCGATGTATTTTGTTTATCGCGATGGGAAATACATCGATGCGTTGGGCCAGTCGTTCCGTGACTTTATTGCTGGCAAACTTCCGGCGCTTCCGGGTGAAACGCCAACATTGTCTGATTGGGCGGACCACCTGACCACAATTTTTCCCGAGGCCCGTATCAAGAAATTCATCGAGATGCGCGGTGCGGATGGTGGTCAGTGGCGACGGCTATGTGCATTACCTGCTTTTTGGGTTGGTCTGACCTACGACCAAAGCGCGCTGGATGCGGCGTGGGATCTAGTGAAAAACTGGACGGCCGAGACGAGAGAGAAGCTCCGCGTTGCTGCGTCTGTTCAGGCGCTGGATGCCGAAGTTGATGGCATCGAGATGCACGATTTGGCCAAAGAAGTGGTCGCTATTGCTGAATCTGGTCTCAAAGCACGCGCGATGCCTGGTGCCGGTGGGTTGTTGCCAGACGAAACGCACTTTCTAAATGCGCTGAAAGACTCTCTCGAAACGGGTGAAGTTCCGGCTGACGAATTGATCAGACGACTGGAAGCGGACTGGGACGGTGATGTCACTCGGGTCTTTGCTGAATACGCCTATTAATTCAGGCGATCGTCGACCCCGGCACCGTTACTTACCGAAGCTGATCTTGCTTTCTGTGCCATTCAGCAGACGCAGGATATTGTCTTTGTGACGCCACCAAATCAACACCCCAAGAAAACCGGCCAACCAAACCATCGTTGGATACCCAAGAAAATACGCCAACGCGGGTGCCGCCAGCGCTGCAACAAGCGCCGAAAGCGAGGATATCCGGAACACCAGAGCCACGATGAGCCACGTCATGCACGCTGCCAGTCCTACCCAGAACGACAGCGCCAGAAGAGTTCCAAGGTAAGTTGCAACACCTTTCCCCCCTTTGAAGCCCAAAATGATTGGGAACAAATGACCGAGAAATGCTGCGCCGCCGGCAAATTGTGCCGCGTCTTCACCGACAAGAAACCTCGCCGCCAGAACAGCTATGGCACCTTTGCCAGAATCAAGGACGAGCGTAAGAAAAGCGGCTAACTTGTTGCCGGTCCGCAAAACATTTGTCGCGCCGATGTTTCCCGACCCTATTTGCCTTAGATCGCCTAGGCCAAACACCCGCGCAATCACCAATCCGAATGGAACCGATCCAAGCAAGTACCCGGCAACGACAACAAGCCCCAGTGCAACAGGTGAGCTCACAATCTCGGGCGTCATGCCTTATATACCCTTTTCCCGCCGACCCAGGTTCCCAATACTTTGCCCTGCATGCGGGCTTCATCGAACGGCGTATTCTTTGACTTTGAGTTAAGTTTGAAGCGATCCATGACGTACGGTACGTCAGGGTCGAACAGAACCAAGTCGGCAGGGCTTCCTGCCGCGAGCCTACCAGTGTCCAGCCCAAGCCTTTTTGATGGGTTCAACGACATGGTTCGCCATAGTGAGGGCAAGTCAATCTGATCCGAGTGTACCAGACGCATCATTGCCGACAGCATTGTTTCAAGCCCAACCGCGCCCGAGGCGGCTTCAGCAAAAGGAAGGCGTTTAGACTCTTCGTCCTGCGGCGTGTGCATGGAAGAGATGACGTCGATCAAACCGCTCGACACTGCTTCGACCAGTGAAACTCGGTCGTCCTCGGATCTAAGCGGTGGTTTGACCTTAAAGAAGGTCCGATAGTCGCCGACGTCCAATTCATTCAATGTCAAATGATGAATTGAGGTCCCTGCTGAGATGTCGAGCCCCGCGTCCTTGGCGCGCTCCAACCTGCGAAGTGCGCGTGACGTCGTCACCTGATCGGCGTGATATCGAGCACCAGTCATTTCGGCGACGGCGATATCGCGATCAAGGCCAATCCGCTCTGCCATCGGTGAAACGGACGGCAGGCCTTTGAGGGACGCGAAACTGCTGCTGGTCGCGGCTGCTCCTGCGGAAAGCGCAGGGTCCTGTGGATGCCCTATGACCAAGGCGCCCAGAGACGCTGCATACGCTAAGCATCGCGAGAATCCTTTGTTGTCGGTGATGACGCTGTCGCAATCCGTGAAAGCAACGGCTCCTCCTTCTTGGAGAAACCCGATCTCTGCCATTTCGCGGCCTTCCCGACCGCGGGTCAGAGCGGCCATTGGAAGGACACGGATGTCGGTCGCATCATTGGCCCGACGACGCACAAACTCCAGCGTTTCAGGCGTATCGATCGCGGGTAACGTATCAGGTCGTGTGACGATTGTTGTGACACCGCCGGCCGCCGCAGCAAGTCCGGCAGAACCGAAGCTTTCCTTGTGGCGTTCTCCTGGTTCCGAAACCTTAACGCCAATATCGACAATCCCTGGCGCAAGGCATTTCCCTTCACAGTCAATGACTTGTGCGTCGTCCATTCCCGTTGGGCCAGAAATCAATCCATCGCGGACGGCCAGTGTCCCAATCTCGTCAGAACCTTTTTCTGGGTCGATTATCCGGGCATTTTGAAGAAGCAACGCAGTCATACGTCAGGACCCATTTAAGAATACGAGTATCGCGATCAGCGCGGCTGCCAGAAGCAGAGAAGCGATGACGATTGATCCACGCCGAGCTGGTTGCAAGCCCTCAGACGAAGAACTGGCATTGATGTTGACTTCGCCCTTGGCGCTGTCTGGCGTTGACATGACTTCTGGTGTCGATGCCGAAACTTCGCGAAACAGGCCCAAAAATCTGAGCGGTAATTTCGGCTCCAAAACCTGCGCGCGACCCGAAAAGGCTGAAGACGGCACGAGAAGAATACGCGCCTCGATGCGGTCCAACTCATTTTGCTTGGCGGCGATTTCGTCCGATCTAATTCCGTAACCTTCAGCAAGATACTCCGAGAAAGTGAGCGGCTTTAGATCCGAAACTTTAATCAGCTCGGTTTTTGAAACGTCGATCGATATCCCCATTCCCAGCAAGCCAAGCGCTTCAGTGATGTTCAGTTCGCTCTGATCGGCCTCCTCAAGCACGAATGCCCGTAGCAGCCCGTGTTCGGTTGCCGATACATTGAATGCGGACTCTTGGGACATTTCAGGCAATCACACCTTGTGTTTCCGCACGCTCAGCTCGCATCCGATCAACCAGCAACTTCATCGCAGCCATACGCACGGCGACACCCATCTCAACCTGCTCCTGAATAACCGAGCGGTTAATGTCATCTGCAATTGTACCATCGATCTCTACACCGCGATTCATTGGCCCGGGATGCATAACAATGGCGTCGGGTTTTGCGTTTTCGAGTTTTGCTGCATCCAGCCCAAAGCGGTGAAAGTATTCGCGGCTGGATGGAATGAAGGCACCATCCATTCGCTCTTTCTGAAGACGCAACATCATAACGACGTCTGCGTCTTTCAGACCGGCTGCCATATCATCTGTAACTTCAACGCCCCAACTTTCCGCGCCAGAGGGGATGAGAGTAGGCGGTCCAACCAGACGAATACGGTTTTCCATTTTGCCCAAAAGCCAGATGTTGCTTCTCGCAACGCGGGAATGGGAAATGTCGCCACAGATCGCGATCGTCAGACGATGAAGACGGCCCTTTGCCCGCCTGATCGTCAAGGCGTCCAAAAGAGCTTGCGTCGGATGTTCATGGCGTCCGTCGCCCGCGTTCAAAACGGCGC
>JAPPOI010000224.1:0-4427 GCA_028818055.1 Boseongicola sp. | reverse complement strand
TCACTGCGCCTGAATTCGGGTGCCTGACCACAAGCAGATCGGGATGCATGGCATTCAACGTCAAAGCGGTGTCGATCAACGTTTCGCCCTTTTTCAGGGATGTCGCCTGCATGTGCATGTTCATTACGTCTGCGCCCAGACGCTTGCCAGCCAGCTCGAAACTCGCCTGTGTCCTGGTGGAATTTTCGAAGAACATGTTGATCTGGGTAAGGCCAGCCAGAGCAGGGTCGTGTTTCACGTCGCTGCGGTTGAGATCCACATAGGTGTCGGCCAAATCCAAAATTGTGGAGATTTCATCCGGGGCAAGATGCTCAATCCCCAAAAGATGTCTGCTCCGAAGCGACATGGACCTCATCCTTCAATTCGCCGCTCTATACGCTGGAAGTGGTCGTTAGGGAAGTGGGTTAAGCTTTATCCGGGATTTACCTTGGCGTGCCTGCAGCATAGCGTTTGTTCATGGGATTCTGGGACATGAAGCACGCCTTAGAATGGCAGTTGGAAATGGGCGCCGATGAAGCCATCGGGGATACGCCCATCGATAGGTATGCTGTAGCACCGGAACCCAAGAAAAAAGCGGTCGCACCAACCATTGATGAACCACAGAAGATTGATGCTGTTGCAATTGCATCCGCCGCGGCAGAGGCGGCAACATCGCTTGAAGCATTGCGTGAGGCCATGGAGCAGTTTGAGCACTGCGGGCTGAAACGCGGCGCCAAGCAACTGGTGTTTTCCGACGGACAAGCGAAAACACGGGTCATGATCGTAGGGGAAGCCCCGGGGAGAGACGAGGATCTTCAGGGGAAACCCTTTGTGGGTCGCGCCGGTCAGCTTCTTGACCTCATGTTTTCGCACATTGGCTTGGCACGGACATCGCCCGATCCAGCTCATGCGCTTTACATCACAAACGTCTTGCCTTGGCGCCCGCCTCAAAACCGGGATCCGAAGCCGGAAGAAGTGGCCATGATGTTGCCATTTCTAAAGCGACATATTGAGCTTGTTGATCCGGACGTTCTGGTGGCAATGGGCAACCATGCATGTCAGGCGCTTCTCGGACGCCAGGGGATAACAAGAATGCGCGGCAACTGGATGGAATCCAAGGGTAAACCTCTGCTCCCTATGTTCCACCCGGCGTATCTTCTTCGCAATCCGATCGCCAAACGCGAAGCTTGGGCGGACCTGTTGGAGGTCAAGGCAAGGCTATCCCATCATGATTGATACAATATTATATTTTGCGTTTCTGCCGGCCGTCATTGCTCTGGTTCTTACGCCCGGTCCTGACATGATGTTCGCGATGGCTCAGGGACTGCGCGGCGGTGCAGGACCAGCCTTGGCCGCTGCGGCTGGGATATCGATGGGCGTGTTCATCAATTCTGCTTTGGCAGGATTGGGGTTGGATGCGATCGTTTCGCGTGCTCCTTGGGTTTTCAGTGTTATCCGTTGGGTCGGTGTCGCCTACCTGCTTTGGCTGGCATACAAGTCGATTACCACGAGACTTTCACCAGACAGCGTTCAATCGGTGCGCCCATCCCGCGCATTCCGTGATGGCTTGATAATCAATCTATCGAACCCATCCGTTATTTTCTTCATTCTGGCATTCATCCCGCAGTTCGTTGACCCAACCCGACCAATACTTGCGCAATTCCTAGTTTATGGCGGCACAATTTGCGTCGTCGGTTTTGCCGTCAAAGCTGCCGTCGGCCTGACAGCAGGTGGCATTGGGCGGGTACTTGTTAAAAATGTGCTGTTTGAACGATTGTTGCGATGGATCTCGGCAACTATTTTTGGAGCGCTCGCGCTGCGACTTGCCGTAGCGGGGACCCGGTCATGAGCAGAATTGATGAGAGCCGCGAATTTATCCCCGTCAGGATTGCCATCCTGACTGTCAGCGATACCCGCACGCCCGGTGACGACCGATCAGGCGATATTCTTGCAGAGCGGATCAAGGGCGCCGGACATACCATCGTGGATCGAACGATCATAATTGACGATGAAGGTGAGATTTCCAACCAGCTTCGGGCGTGGTGTGCGGACGAGGCCATCGACGTTGTGATTTCCACCGGGGGAACCGGTTTGACGGGTCGTGATGTGACGGTCGAGGCGCACAGATCGGTTTACGAGAAAGAAATAGACGCATTCGGAACGGTATTCACCCATGTTTCTATGGCGAAAATTGGCACGTCTGCGGTTCAGAGCCGGGCAACAGGCGGTGTTGCTAATGGCACCTATCTGTTCGCGCTGCCGGGATCGCCGGGCGCCTGCAAAGACGCGTGGGACGAGATTTTGGCCTTTCAGCTCGATTATCGGCATCTTCCCTGCAATTTTGTGGAAATAATGCCGCGTTTAGACGAACATAAGCGACGGAAATAGCACGCTGTCACGTTTTAGTGTTGGCGTTTTTGCCAAAATCGAAACCGAGCTACATAATATATAAGCTTTTCAATCGGAAAAGGATTGGCGCTGATGCGATTTTTGCGTCGCTCAATGGTTGGTATTTTTCTGTTGTCCGTCACGGTCGGCCTGTTGGCGTGGGCAGGCGGAATGGTTTATGGCGCTTTGCAGGCGAGCTGGGCCGAAGAACCGCAGCAAAGACCAACCCGCGAGCGCGTTTTTGCGGCAAATGTCCTCACATTTACTCCAGAAACGATCCGACCCGTTTTGAATACATTTGGTGAGGTTCGCGCTCGCAGATCACTCGAGTTGCGGGCTGCCACCGGTGGCGACATCGTTTGGATGTCGGACGATTTCGAAGAAGGTGGGCAGGTGAAGGCTGGCGATCTTCTGGTTCGCATAGACCCTGCCGACGCGCAGGCAAAGCTGGATACAGTGCGAGCGGATCTTCTGGAAGCTGAGGCGGACGTCCGGGATTCGGAAAGACTTCTTGAATTGGCGGTCGCAGATGTGGCCGCCGCCGAGGCGCAAGAAAGGCTGCAGCTATCCGCCTTAGCCCGACAAAGAGATCTCTTGGAGCGCGGGGTCGGCTCAGCTGCGGCTGTCGAGAACGCCGAGCTTGCAGCATCTTCGGCGGCACAATCGGTTCTGTCCCGACGTCAGGCACATGCAAATGCCGAGGCTCGCATGGATCAGACTGCGCTTGCCGTGGAGCGACAACAGATCGCTCTTGCTGATGCAGAGCGGGGATTGGCTGAGACGGAAATCAAAGCTGAGTTTGACGGAGTTCTTGGCGACGTCGGAGCCGTTGTTGGGCGCTTGGTTTCGCCAAATGAAAAGCTAGCTGACCTAATCGATCCGTCGGCGCTTGAGGTATCATTTCGTGTTTCGACTCCTCAGTACGCGCGGCTGATCGGCGACAACGGGCGGCTGGTAGGCGCAGACGTTACGGCGGCCATCGACGTGTTCGGTGTGAGCCTTGAAGCCAAGGGAACGATTAGCCGCGAAAGTGCAGCAGTTGATGCGGGGCAGACAGGTCGATTGCTCTTCGCCCGCTTGGAAGATGCGACTGGATTTCGCCCCGGTGACTTTGTGTCAGTCAGAATTGTCGAGCCGGAACTCCAGCGCGTTGCCCGTTTGCCCGCGAGTGCTATCGATGCAGGAAACACAGTCCTTGTGCTGGGTGAAGAAGACCGGCTTGAGGTGGCCGAAGTTGACCTGCTGCGTCGCGAAGGAGACGACGTGATCGTCCGTGCGCGTGGTTTGGCAGGACGAGAAATCATAACCGAACGAACTCCACTTCTTGGCGCGGGCATACGGGTGCGCCCGATACGTCCAGGAGGTGCAGAGGCACCGGACGAGCCAGAAATGCTGGCGCTTGAGCCCGAAAGGCGCGCGCGACTGGTTGCATTTGTCGAGGCCAACGATCGAATGCCGGCGGAAATCAAAACCCGCGTGCTTGCCCAACTCGAACAGGAAATGGTTCCAGCCCAGGTTGTAGAGCGTCTTGAAGCCCGGATGGGTGGATAATGGCGCGCGGGCTCTCCAAGGCGGCAGGTGGGGTTCTTTCGTACTTCACGCGCCACAAGACAGCAGCGAACTTGATCCTGATTTTGGTATTGATGGCAGGTTTGTACGCCATCCCGAAGATGAGGGCTCAATTCTTTCCGGACATCGTCGTTGATGACATTACCGTTCAAGTTCAATGGGATGGCGCGGGTGCAGAGGATGTAGATCTTGCGATTGTGCAGGTCTTGGAGCCTGCGTTGCAGTCGGTCGATGGCGTGATCGCGACGACTTCGCGTTCCCGCGAAGGCAGTGCAAGCATCTCGCTTGAATTCGAACCGGGTTGGGACATGGAGCAGGCCCAGTCTGATGTCGATACGGCGCTGGATGGCGCGCAAAATCTGCCGGAGTCGGCAGAAGACCCCGATGTAGTTCAGAGCCGGGGGTCCGACCGAGTGACCGCCGTCGTGATTTCCGGGCCTGTCGGTGTAGCCCAGGTGGCGACCTGCGCCGACGACTTTGGGGCGAGGCGG
>JAPPOI010000074.1 GCA_028818055.1 Boseongicola sp. | reverse complement strand
TCGAAGATCATCGAGTAAGCCATACCGTAAGGCGGGGGCAAAACCCCCGCCATACGACAAAAAGGCCGCCTATTTGGCGGCCTTATTTCGTTACAATACACCATAATTTTTCTCGAAATTGCCTGATTTTGCTCAAGCTTCTGGCACCGCGGTCGCCGAAGTTACTTTGGGGTAATTTAGGAATTGGTTCATGCGACGTTTTTTTGTTGCCGCGACAGCTGCCTTGGTTTTTCCGCTCATTGCTTCGGCAAAACCACTTATTACGAGCTCGGAAGACACATTGGCGCGTGTTTGCCTTGCACAGGAAGACAGTGCTGAGCGCTTGGTGTCTGCATGCTCAGCCGCTTTGGATGCGGCCAACCTTACTGGCAGTCAACGCGTTGAGCTGCTCGTCGCGCTTGGCGACGCCCAGTCTTGGAACAACCTCGATTCACAAGCCGAAGAAACATACCAGCGGGCTCTGTCGCTTGATCCACGGGCGTTGGACGCTTGGAACGGCTTGGGTTGGATACTTCGAGGCTACGGTAACGAAGCTGAAGCACTGGCTGCATTTGAGAACTCTCTTGCAATTGATGTTTCCGTCCAAGGCCTTGCCGGAAAGGCGACGACGGCTCGCGCGACCGGTGCAATTGGTGGAGATGAGTCGCGCCAAATGCTCGAAGCGGCACTGGCTATTGATCCGAAGTACATCTGGGCCATCCGAGAAATTGCGTGGAGCCATTTCGAAGAAAGCAACTTTGATATGGCAATGAAGCGCTTCAACGAAGCGCTGTCGCACGACGCCGATGACGTAAATGCTTTGTTTGGTAAGGGCCGTTCGGCCCTAAAGCTCAGTCAAAACCAGGTGGCATTGGACTCGTTGAATGCAGCTCTTGCACAGGCGCCAAATCATTACTCCGCCCGCGTATATCGCATCATAGCGTTGCGTGATTTGGACCGTAACGCTCAGGCACTTCGGGATGCCGACCGCTTGATTGCTGATTATCCAGATCGGACATCGGGGTACATCGAGAAGGGTCTTGCGCTTGTTGCGCTCGAAAGACGTGCTGAAGCCATTCAGACTCTGAGCGAAGCCGACGCCCTGTTGGGCCCCAAGAACGCGATTTTGTACTGGTATGCGGACGTCCTGATCACTGACGGTCAAATGAGTGAAGCATTGGCCGTGATTGATCGCGGTATTCAGCTGGACGGCGTGGATCACACGGATTTTCTCCTGAAAAGCTATATCGCCCTTGAGCTCAACGACTACCCAATGGCGTTGCAGGCGGCTGAGGCTTCGCTAGAGACCGGCGTTGAGGACCCTTGGGCGCATTACTACATCGCGATCGCAATGGTTCATGGTGGAAGCGCTAAAGAGGGGATTGAACGGTTCAACACCGCGATTCAAACCGGATTGCCACAAGATCGTGTCGGCGCATTTGCCCGCGAATTGATCAGTGCGGGTAAATACGTGGAAGCCGCACAGCTTCGATTGAAGTACTGATCCTGCCGTCGTGAAACAGCGCTTGATTCCAACCGCGTGACCGACTAACCAACGCATCGGCCTTAGGGGTGTAGCTCAGTTGGTAGAGCGACGGTCTCCAAAACCGTAGGTCGGGGGTTCGAGGCCCTCCGCCCCTGCCAGGCCACGTTGAACCGAAGGTGATCCGGCAAGGGTTGAAAGAGAACTGTTCAGCGCGTATCTGCGGTGAAACTCAGCACAGAGACCAAGAACGCATGGTAAACCCGTTTAAATTCTTCCAGGAAGTTCGCGCCGAAGTTTCCAAAGTCGTTTGGCCAACGCGCCGCGAGGTCATGTTGACGTCGGCGATGGTTTTCATGCTGTCTATCGTGACCGCGATTTTCTTCTTTTTCGTCGACTTTCTGATCCGTCAGGGTCTGCAAGGCGTGCTGTCCGTTTTCGGATGATTCCGAAGCGATTGGCCTGAACACGGTCAATTTGGACGTTTATAGCGACGACTCCTCTTGAAATCCCTGACGTCGCCGAGTATCCCGTCCACCGTTGAGGCGTGCACCGTGTTGCACGCCCTATTTAATTCTGGGAGCAGCAATGCAGCCCAAACAGAGGATAACTTGAGATGGCCAAGCGCTGGTATTCAGTGAGCGTTCTTTCAAACTTTGAAAAGAAGATCGCAGAACAGATTCGCCAATCCGTCATCGATGCGGGGCTTGAGGACGAGATCGAAGAGGTCTTGGTTCCAACTGAAGAGGTCATAGAGATCCGCCGCGGAAAAAAAGTGACGGCCGAACGTCGCTTTATGCCGGGTTATGTTCTGGTCCGCATGGAAATGTCGGATGAAGGTTACCACCTGATCAACTCGATCAATCGCGTGACAGGTTTTCTGGGGCCTCAGGGTCGCCCAATGCCTATGCGGGATGCAGAAGTGAATGCCATCCTCAATCGCGTTGAAGAGGGTGAATCTGCGCCGAAGATGCTGATCTCTTACGAAGTCGGCGAAAAAGTCAAAGTGAACGACGGCCCGTTCGAAGACTTCGATGGAACCGTCGAAGAAGTCGACGACGAGAACCAGCGCTTGAAAGTTACGGTTTCAATCTTTGGACGTGCAACGCCGGTCGAGTTGGAGTTCACTCAGGTGAGCAAGCAGGGTTAATTGAGTTTCGGGCGGTTACCCGCCCAAAACCACACTCAGTTAGCCGTCCACCGCTGTTACTTCTTTTTCTTCGTGTTCTTCTTCACGGACGATCTCGACTTTTACTTTCGCAAAAAAGGCTGCGATCGCGCCGATTATCGCCAAAACAGGCGCGGCTAGAACAAGTGCCCCGCCGGCAACCGCTCCTACAGTGAGTGGAATGTCGACTGCGATATCACCGTCAGGTTCTTTAATGCGGATGCGGCGGACCGAGGCCTCGGCGCCTAGCTTTTCCACTTTTTCCTTTAGTTTCTCGCTGGAAACCTCGATCTCTTCGGTCCAAGTGCGTTTCTTTTCTTGTGTAGCATTGTCTTCAGTTGGCATATCAATTTTCCCTAGGGTTCTAGAAATGCCGATAGAATTCTGCAGTTCACACCGCGCGTCATTGACGACGATCAAAGAATTTTTTTGTTTCATGTTCGATTTGGCGGCTTAAGTGACGTCTTTAAGTTAACCGCCCGTAAAACGTCATGCGGGCACTTTCAGACAGCTCTACTCCGGGTTCTGAATTGTACGCCAAGACTGCCAAAATCCGCGTGGTCGTGCCTTCGTTGGGCGACACGCGGTGAACTGAATTTCGACCGCGAAATAGAACCAACGCGCCAGCGTCCATAGTTAGGACTTCAGGTCGGGTTTTGTTGTCGAGCAGGGCGGAAACGCCCTCATAGTTCATTTCTCCAGCTTCAGCGTCGCGCAGGTTTTTGATGTATTCAAAACGGCTGCCAGCTTCGGGCTTTCGGATGAGCAAAGTTATCGCGAATTCTGAGTTATCGAAGTGCCACCCGAGTTCCTGACCAGTTTTTGCATAGTGAATGTTGATCGACGACAGGGGATCCGCATACGGATGGAGTTCGGTCTCTCCAGTGGTCGCTGTAATAAAGCTGCGAAAAGTGGGATCGTCGTACAGTTGCCTTAGCGGCGAGTCCTTGGCGACGACGTCGTCGCAGACGCAGCCTTTTGATGAAACCACCTGCCTGTTTGCCGGATGGTCGGCGCCAAATGACGGATCAGGTGGGGTCAGATAAACCGAATGGTTTTGGGCGCAAAAGTAAGCCTGCTCTTCAACCGCTTCGCTTTCGGCCTGAATCGCCGCAAGCGCGTTGTCCAAGATGAAACCCGGTAAAACAACGACGCCATTTTCGTCCAGATTTGTTCGCTGCGTTGCCCTGAATTCATCGGAGTTAATCGGGTATTTCGAGAGATCCACGATTTCGGCTAAGGACATGAGCATACCTTTGCATTGCGTCGGATTTAAATGATGTCGGAACATGCAACTTAACCCAAGAGTTAAATTGCGAAATCTGCCTGTGACGCTTGCAATGATGCCTGTGTCATTGTATGCGGCACGCCTGTCGCGGAAGCGACGACTCTAGTGGGAGGCGAGGTGATCGCGATCATCGGACCGGACCACATCAACCATAGTTCTTGGGACGCGTCCTTCGAACGTTGAGAAAGGAGGCCAGATATGGCCAAGAAAGTAGCTGGCACTATGAAGCTTCAAGTGCCCGCCGGACAAGCGAACCCATCTCCGCCGGTTGGTCCGGCTCTGGGTCAGCGCGGCATCAATATCATGGAATTTTGCAAGGCGTTCAACGCCAAGACGCAAGAGCTTGAGCCGGGTGCGCCATGCCCGACCATCATCACCTATTATCAGGACAAGTCCTTCTCGATGGACATCAAGACGCCTCCTGCGTCTTACTTCCTGAAGAAAGCTGCCAAGCCGAAGTCTGGTGCGAACAACCCAAGCCGCGAAGTCGTAGGCTCCGTCACCAAGAAGCAGCTTCAGGAAATCGCGGAAGCGAAAATGAAAGACCTGAACGCGAACGATATTGATCAGGCGATGAAAATCATCCTTGGCTCGGCCAAGTCGATGGGCATCGAGGTGAAAGGGTAAATCATGGCAAAGCTTGGAAAACGGACAAAATCCGCCCGCGAAGCTTTTGCGGGTAAAGAAAATGTGTCGGTTGAAGAGGCCGTCAGCCTGGTAAAAGCCAACGCAAAAGCAAAATTCGACGAAACCGTCGAGATCGCAATGAACCTGGGCGTTGACCCGCGCCATGCGGACCAAATGGTTCGTGGCTCGGTGAACCTTCCAAACGGCACAGGCAAGTCGGTTCGTGTTGCTGTTTTCGCGCGTGGCGCAAAGGCAGACGAAGCGACTGAAGCTGGCGCTGATATCGTCGGCGCAGAAGACCTGATGGAAACCGTTCAGGGCGGCACCATCGAATTTGATCGCTGCATTGCGACACCGGATATGATGCCCGTTGTTGGGCGCTTGGGCAAGGTTTTGGGCCCTCGCAACCTGCTGCCAAACCCCAAAGTTGGCACGGTGACAATGG
>JAPPOI010000377.1:9906-21458 GCA_028818055.1 Boseongicola sp. | reverse complement strand
CGGCACGGATCGCCGATCGGTCCGCTGCAGACAGCGGCGCAGCAATGGTCGAGGCAACACTTATCGTGATGATGATTGCCCCTGCCTTTATGGGCTGGGTGTCGGAGTACTACGGGCTGAGGGCGGCCTTCGCGACCGCCCTGCCCTCATTCATTTTGACGCTTATGCTGGTGCGGCGCGCCCTCGGCCCGCGTTAGGCAGTCGCCGCAGTTAAGGCCGTGTCCATCAGCGCTTTGATTTTGGACTTGCTTGTTCCAGCAACGATGCGACCAAGCTCTTCGTCGCCGCGCAGAACAACAAGGGTAGAGCGACGTGGGATGTTCAAACGCTTGGCAAGGTCAGAACCAGAGTGAACATCCCAGTCGACGGCGATAAAGCTGACGTTGGCTTCATACGCCGGGTTTGCGTCGAGAAACGCGTTGATCGTGCGTTCCTGGCTGCGGCACGTCGAGCACCAGTCCGTATAGAAATCGATGAACACGGTTTTCCCGGCGGCGAGTTCTTTGTCGACGAGGCCAGGTGTATATTTGGTGCCCACCCCGGCAAGGACGGGTCCTGCCGCCAAAGCAGCTGCAGAAGTTACAAGAAAAGTGCGACGGTCCATTTGACGTCTCCTAACGGTTAAATCGCAACGGAAAGGTCCGTTATCCAAGTGGGTAGATTGTCCAAAAGCCATGCATCCAAGGCGTGATGAACTTTGAAGAGTATTCCCAGCCCAACGAGCACAAAAACAGCGCCCATAAGCGGCCGGGCCGACACAGCCAGACGGCGCATCATGCTTTGGCGTTGGCGGATCACACTTTGCGCGCCGTAGCCAAGCGCCAGAATGATCGTTGAAACCCCGAGCGCAAAAGTTGTCATAATCGCAGCCGCCCAGAGCAAGCTTTCGCCTTGGCTGGCCAAAGAAATCGCCCCGCCAAGAGTTGGGCCTATGCATGGGCTCCAGACGGCACCCAAGAGAACGCCCGCAACAAACTGACCTGTCAGCCCCGAACGATCGACGTTGTCCAGTCCGGCGTCGGCATGTGACGCGAACCCAGCGGTGGCTGTAGCAAAGCGCTCGGAAAATTGGGGAACAAGAAGGACAAGGCCAAACCCAACCATCAAAACGGCGCCTGTGTTGGCGACCATCTCTTCTGAAATGCCGAACGCGCGGCCCAAAACAGTGACAAACAGGCCGAGTGTGACGAAACTCAAACTCAATCCCAAGGCCAGAACCAAAGGCCCCGAGCGGCCGGCCTGCAATGACGTTGCCAGCACGATCGGCAAGATCGGCAGGACGCACGGGTTTATCAGTGTCAACAGGCCCGCAAAGTATCCAAGGACAAGTTCCATCGACCTTGTCCTATCTAGATTCTTGAATTTGTCACTTAAATCCCGCTGTCAGGCCATCACAAGGCCGTCAGGTTTCTTTCGTTTTGGACAACTGAACAGCGAGAATTGACAGGGTGATAATCGAAACACCAATGATATCGAGCCACCCCAAAGCCTCGCCGAGAAGTGCGGCCGCAATCGCAACGCCAAGAAACGGATTTAGGAAATGGAACGTTGCCGCGCGCACAGTTCCAATGCGGTTAACAAGCTGAAACCAGACAATCGTGGCAATCACACCGGGCACGAAGATTGTGTACAGGATGGCCACAACCAGCGTCGGGCTCCAGTTGAACTCCCAGGTTTCACCGAGGGCGGGCAAGGTCAGCGCAGCAGACCCAACCAACATTTGCATCCCGACCACCGTCAGTAGATTGCCACCAGCGGACGCTCCTCGAACGGCCAACGTTGCGAATGTCAGCGCGAGAACCGCGATCAAACACAGTGCTAGTCCGTAGATATCAACGCCGGCACCCAATCGCGTTCCCATGATCAAGGCGACACCTGCAAAGCCACCGAAGAGTCCGGCAACCGCTATAGGTGCCAGTCGTTCTCTCCAAAGCAGCCAACCGGCCAACCCGACCCAAAGTGGCAGGGACGATGCAACAATCGCCGCCAGTGAAGCCTCGATCGTCTGCATCGCAATGAAATTCAGGCCCAGATAAAGGGCGTTTTGACAAATCCCGAAGAGGATGGTCAGGCGCCATTGCGACCGCGTTAGACGAAGGCTTTGACCGACAAACTTGGCAATCGCGAGCGTCACGATACCGGCGATAAGAAATCGCACGGCTGAGACGGTCAACGGCGGTGCGTTGGTGACAATGATGCGCGCCGAGGTGAAGGCCGAAGACCACATCAGCGCGAACGCCAAGCCCATGATGATTGCGCGAATGTCCACGGTGCGGTCCAAAGTTGTTCACCGCCGGGTACCATTTCATCGGCGGGTGTGCCAGCCGTCCATTTGGCACAAAAAAAGGGCCGCTCGAAGCGACCCTGAAAACTTTTGATTGGACAGTATCAGTCGTTGACGCTGTCTTTCAGAGCCTTCGCAATGGTCATCTTGACCACCTTGTCGGCGTCCTTGTGAATCTGCTCGCCCGTGGCCGGATTGCGGACCATACGCGCCGGACGCTCACGGCAATAAATCTTACCGACGCCTGGCAGCGTAACCGCACCGCCACCTGACACTTCTTCCGTGATAATGGAAATGATAGCGTCAAGCGCAGCCGAAGCAGACTTTTTGTCGCTTTCCATCTTGTCAGCCAACGCTGAAACAAGCTGGGTTTTCGTCATCGGTTTTGCCATGTTGAATCTCCTCGATCTAGGCCCATTCTAGGGGCTTATCTCCCTTATTTAACTGGATATGGCGGCACTATACAACGATTAGTGTGCGCAAATGGGCGAATATCGCCCATTTTGTGGTGGTTTTTTCCAATTTTCAGAGGAAAGCGGTCTCTTCGAAGCTTCTGAGCTTACGAGAATGGATGCGTTCCAGTGGCATTTCACGCAGTCGTTCCATGGCGCGAATCCCTATTTTTAAGTGGCTCGCGACCTGTGTTCGGTAAAATTCACTGGCCATACCGGGCAATTTCAGCTCACCGTGCAGCGGCTTGTCTGAAACGCACAAAAGGGTGCCATAGGGCACGCGGAACCGGAAACCATTCGCGGCGATGGTTGCGCTTTCCATATCGAGTGCAATCGCACGACTTTGACTGAGACGTTGAACCGGGCCGGACTGGTCGCGAAGCTCCCAATTTCGGTTGTCGATCGTCGCGACTGTTCCGGTTCGCATGATCCGCTTCAGTTCGTAGCCTTCAAGACGGGTGATTTCGGCCACCGCAGTTTCCAATGCGATCTGGATTTCCGCCAAGGCCGGGATCGGCACCCAAACTGGCAAGTCATCGTCCAAGACATGGTCTTCTCGCAGATAGGCGTGGGCCAGAACGAAGTCACCCAAGCGCTGGCTGTTTCGAAGGCCCGCGCAATGACCCAACATCAGCCAGGCGTGAGGCCGCAAAACAGCGATGTGGTCTGTCGCCGTCTTGGCGTTGGATGGGCCAACGCCGATGTTGACCAACGTGATCCCGCCGCCACCTTCACGCTTCAGATGATAGGTTGGCATTTGTGGCAACCGCGCCGGTATGGGCATGGGAGTGTCTGACTTCGTAATCTCGACGTTTCCGGGTCCAACAAACCCTGTGTAGCCACTTTTTGGATCATCCAGCGACGCGCGCGCGAACGCTTCAAACTCATCCACGTAAAACTGGTAGTTCGTGAACAAAACATGGTTCTGAAAATGCTCGGCTGCGGTGGCGGTATAGTGCGACAGGCGAGCCAGAGAATAATCGATACGCTGTGCGGCGAATGGCGCAAGCGGCTGCGAACCGTCCTGATGAGTGAAGCCATAGCCGTTGACGATATCGTCGTTTGTTGTTGCCAAATCTGGCACGTCAAAGACATCGCGAAGTGTGAAGTCCATCGCGCCGTCTTGTGGAACAGACAATGAGGCATCGTTCGCAACAGCAAAATGCACAGGCATTGGAGTTTGCGAAACGCCGATTTCAATGTCGGTATTGTGGTGATGAATGAGCAGCGCGATCTGCTGCTGCAAATAGTTAGCGAAAAGGTCGGGGCGCGTGACGGTGGTTGAGTACCGACCCGGTTCGGTTACGTGTCCAAAGCTCAATCGATTGTCGATGGGTGCAAAGCTTGTCGTCGTTAGCCGGATCTCGGGATAAAACGCCCGAAATCGCGTATCAGATTGACCGGTGCGAAGTACTTCAGAGAACTTTTCGCAAAGAAACGCGCTTGCGTCAGAATACAGCTTGATCAGAAGCTCTACAGCCGCTTCGGGGTCGGTGAATGAGACGTGATCTCCGAATTCAGGAGATCTAACGGGAAGACTTTTCAGATCAGGCATGCTTGGCCTCGCCCGATAGAGTGCTTTTTGTTTTTATAATTTGATTTTCCATTCTCGGAAGTGACACAGAAAGCCCACTCGCATCAAGCCCCGAAGTTTGTCCGGGTTGAATGCTTGGGCGTTTTTCGGTTGCTTGGAGCTATGGGCAAAACGCTTCTTTCGATTGGTCACGGTTTCTCGGCGCAAGGTCTTGCGAAGCTCCTGATTCCAAAGGGCTGGCGGGTGATTGGCACCACCAGATCTGAGGAAAAGGCTAAGAGGCTGGCGACAACGGGAATCGAGCCACTGATCTGGCCCGGGACGGAATTGCCAATCGAAGACGTGACGCATCTTTTGACATCGGTCGCGCCAAAAGAAGGTGATCCGGTGTTGGCAGAACATCGAGATCAGATCGCATCTGCAAAGCATTTGGAGTGGGTGGGGTACCTATCGACCACAGGTGTCTATGGAGATCATGATGGCGGATGGGTTGATGAAACCAGCGCCCTAACGCCTGCGACCAAGCGTGGGCGGGCCCGTGTGGATGCCGAGGCAGAGTGGCAAACGCTTGGGCTGCCGCTGCACATTTTCCGGCTGGCTGGCATTTACGGACCCGGACGTGGTCCCTTTGCAAAGGTCAGAAACGGTACCGCACGCCGTATCATCAAGAAGGGTCAAGTCTTTAGCCGCTGCCACGTCGACGACATCGCACAGGTGCTTGAAGCATCGATTGAAAAGCCAAATCCCGGTGCGATCTACAATATTTGTGACGATGACCCCGCTCCCCCACAGGACGTTCTTGCGTACGCCGCTGAACTGTTGGGCTTACCGTTGCCGCCTGCAGTCGACTTTGAGACAGCCGAAATGACGCCAATGGCGCGCAGCTTCTATGCCGAATCGAAGCGTGTGCGAAATGACCGGATCAAGGATGAACTGGGTGTCAGGCTTTTGCATCCGACATATCGGGACGGTCTGCAGGCTTTGCTTTCCGAAGAAGACGCCCAAGACCGAAAATGACCAAAAGCATGACCACCGCCATGACAGCGGTTTGTCCGTAAAACGCAGCGCGACCTGACACATCCAGATTGTTCAGGAACGGGTACGGAAGCCCGCTGGTGACGCTGCCGAAAGGCGCATCGTTAAATCTCTGAACAACAAGCTCGATCCAGGCGACATAGGCCACGATGGTCGCTGCCATCAACGCGATTGCTCTTCTGAAGCCGCGGATGTTGCGGTGGATGAACAACATGTCGATCCATTGGAGCAAAGGTCCAAGCGCATGAACGTAGTATTCAATCCACCAAGTGATTTCGCCGTCGCTCCGAACGTTGGCAGGATTGTCGAAGTAGAGACGCCAATAGAGGAACACGACCATGAAGTTCAGTGCACCGGTAACCGCAACCGTGGCTGGCCAGTCGCGGTCACTGCGGCCTTCCATGATCGCCATCATCCGGCTCATCGAAAAGAAGGTGAATAGAAGGGCCCAGATCGTCAGAAACCGGAATGGACCGCCGACCGCGCTATAGTCGCCGTCGATAATCAGCAGGTACACCAGATAGCCTGCGGCAAGACCAAAGACGATCCATCGGTAAATAAGAACCGCCATCAAGCGCGCTTTGAGATGTCAACTATACCAAGGACGTCCAGTACCTTGGTCACGATGTGTTCGGCGTTCATCGCGGCAATATCGTACATCGCCTTTGGACTGGCCTGGTCGATGAATGTGTCCGGCAGCACCATCGAACGGTACTTCAGTCCTGTATCAAAGACACCCGCGTCTGCGAGAAACTGGGCGACATGGCTGCCAAAGCCGCCAACCGCGCCTTCTTCGATGGTGATAACCGCGTCGTGCTGTTCGACCAGACGCAAGATCAGGTCTTCGTCCAGTGGCTTGGCAAAGCGCGCATCTGCAATTGTCGGCGTAATGCCCTTTTGCGCAAGTTCGTCGGCAGCTTTTTCGACTTCGGACAGGCGCGTTCCAAAGGATAGTATTGCCACCTGACTTCCTTCGCGGATGACCCGGCCTTTACCAATCTCAAGCACGTCGCCGCGTTCGGGCATGTCGACACCCACGCCTTCGCCACGCGGATACCGGAACGCGATGGGACCATCGTTATGCGCAACCGCCGTCGCGACCATGTGGACAAGCTCAGCTTCGTCTGCGGCTGCCATCACCACCATACCCGGCAGGTTGGCCAGATATCCGATGTCGAATGCGCCAGCATGGGTTGCACCGTCAGCACCAACTAGCCCGGCACGGTCAATCGCGAAGCGAACCGGTAAACGTTGAAGGGCCACGTCATGGACAACTTGGTCGTAACCCCGCTGCAGGAAAGTCGAATATATTGCGCAAAACGGCTTCATTCCGCCCGCCGCCAATCCAGCAGAAAATGTAACGCCGTGTTGTTCGGCGATGCCAACATCAAAGCAACGCGATGGATATCGTTCTGCAAATAGATCAAGACCAGTGCCATCCGGCATGGCGGCAGTCACAGCGACGACTTTGTCATCGCGCGATGCTTCGTCGATCAGCGCATTGGCAAAAACCTTGGTGTAGGTCGGTGCATTCGAGGGGGCCTTCTTCTGCTCACCCGTCACTACGTCGAACTTCGACACACCATGACCACGGTCGCGCGCGGCTTCCGCTGGAGCGTAACCCTTGCCCTTTTTGGTGATGACATGGATCAGGATCGGGCCAGTTGCGCGATCTTTTACGGTGCGCAGTACCGGCAAGAGCTGGTCCATGTCGTGGCCATCGATGGGCCCGAGGTAAGAAAAGCCAAGCTCTTCAAATAACGTCCCGCCAACCACAGTGTGCTTTAAGATGTCTTTGGCGCGTTTTGCACCTTCGCGGAAAGGTTCAGGCAACAAGCTGACTGCGCCCTTCGCTGCAGCTTTGAATTCCTGAAATGGAGCGCCGGCATACAGCCGCGACAAATAGGACGACATGGCGCCAACAGGAGGTGCGATCGACATCTCGTTATCGTTCAAGATGACGATCAATCGCCGACCCAAATGACCGGCGTTGTTCATCGCTTCGTAGGCCATGCCCGCGCTGATCGCGCCATCGCCGATGACCGCGATGGCGTCACCCAAACCGCTATCCGTCGAGCCACCAAGATCGCGCGCAACGGCGAAACCCAAGGCAGCCGAGATTGATGTCGAGGAATGGGCGGCACCAAAGGGATCAAATGCGCTTTCACTTCGTTTCGTGAAGCCGGACAGCCCGTCTTGTTGACGGATCGTTCGAATGCGGTCGCGGCGGCCAGTCAGGATCTTGTGCGGGTAGCATTGGTGGCTGACATCCCAGATCAACTTGTCTTTGGGAGTGTCGAAAACAGCGTGCAGTGCCACAGTCAGTTCAACAACACCAAGACCTGCGCCCAGATGCCCGCCCGTTTCGCTAACAGCGCTGATCGTTTCAGCGCGCAATTCATCTGCAAGCTGATGAAGCTCGGCGTCCGACAAGTGTTTCATGTCGGCTGGAACCGTTACTCGGTCCAAAACAGGGGTCACTGGTCTGTCCGCCATTAATCCTCCGGCGCTAGTGTTCGCGCGAAATAACGAATTTGGCAGCGTCCCGCAAATGGTCCGCTTGTGCATCATATAGGGAGAGAGCGTCGATTGCGTCTGCGACCAACGCGCGCGCCATGTCTTGAGCCCCTTCAAGTCCGTAGTGCGAAACGAACGTGGCTTTGCCGGCGTCGGCATCCTTCTTCAGACGCTTGCCTGCCTTCGCTTCATCACCTGTTTCGTCAAGAATGTCGTCAGCAATCTGAAATGCGAGGCCCAAGGCGTTGGCATAGGCCTGCAGCGGCCCTGCGTCGGCTCCAGCCAGGACGGCACCAGCGGTTGCTGACCACTCAATAAGGCAACCGGTCTTGTGAGCCTGCAACCGTTTGATTTGATCCAACGACAGAGGAGCTGTCGCGGATTCAGCAGCGATGTCCAACGCTTGCCCCAGAACCATTCCGTCTTTGCCGGAAGCTCGCGCCAATTTTCTGATCGCATTGACCCGACTCTCGGCTGGCAGGTTCAGATCGGCAAGAATTTCAAAGGCCAAAGTCTGGAGTGCGTCTCCGGCGAGAACCGCCGTGGCTTCATCCCACTGTTTGTGGAGGGTCGGTTTGCCGCGGCGCAGGTCATCATCATCCATGCACGGCAAGTCATCATGGACCAATGAATAAGCGTGGATGCATTCAATCGCAGCTGCCGCTTTCAACGCTTCGTTTTTTGGAACAGCGTGGAGTGCGCAGCTTTCAACGACGAGGAACCCGCGCAGTTTCTTACCGCCCAAGACGGCGTACCGCATCGCCTCTTCGATTGTGCTGGTGTCTGCGTCAAGATACCCGTCAAGCGTCGCGTCGACTTCCGCGGCGACAGATTTCAGTCGGTCTTCGAAACTCACTGTGGGTGGACCGGCGCCGTTCCGGTTGGTTGCCCATCTTTGTCCAGCGTAATTTGGGCAACTTTTTCCTCGGCCTCGGCCAATTTCTTCTGGCAATGGGCTTTCAGCTCTGCCCCACGTTCATAAAGCTTGATGGAATCTTCCAGCGGTACATCGCCAGCCTCGAGCCGGTTCACGACATCTTCCAACGCGCGCATGGCGTCTTCAAAACTCATCTCGCTTACTGGCGTGTCGCTCATTTTGCTCGCTCCATCAGAACGCTGACATGCGCCGCGACGCTCGCGGCCAACGCTGTCAGATCATACCCACCTTCCAGTGTCGAGACCACACGACCGTTCGCAGTATCGTCCGCAACGTCACATATCGCATGAGTGACCCACGCAAAATCTTCGGTGGTCCAGTTCAGGTTGGCCAAAGGATCAGCCGCGTGTGCGTCAAACCCAGCCGAAACGATGATCAGCTCAGGCGAAAACGATTCAACGGCCGGAAGTATGACATCGCCCCAAGCGCGTTGCATCTCTCTGCCCCCAGTCATGGGCGCAAGCGACACGTTCAGAACGTTATTGTGGGCGCCCGTTTCATGAGATGCCCCTGTGCCTGGGTAAAGCGGCATTTGGTGCGAAGACGCAAAAAGGGTCCGCTCTTCCGACCACAGCAAGTCTTGCGTGCCATTGCCGTGGTGGACATCGAAGTCCAGTACAGCAACGCGAGAGAGGTTGTGCTGATCCAGCGCGTACTTTGCACCGATGGCCGCATTCCCAAACAGGCAGAAACCCATGGCAGTTTCTGTTTCCGCGTGGTGCCCCGGGGGACGCATGGCGCAGAATGCATTGCCTGCAGAATTCTCCAGCACAGCATCCACGGCTGACGTGATCGCTCCGACACCATGCAAAGCTGCGTTGAATGATCCGGGCGACATATGGGTGTCGCCGTCCAGAGACACCCACCCATCTGAAGGACTTGCCGCTTCGACCTTGTCAAAATACCGCTGAGGGTGGCAGCGAAGAATGTCATCTACGCGACCAATCGGTGCATCACGTCTGTCCAAGTCGGCGAATGTGCCGTCTTCGAGTGCCGAGGCAATCGATTGCAGCCGCGCCACCTGTTCAGGATGACCGGGCGGTGTGACGTGATCCAAAGATGAAGGATGCGAAAAGTAAGCGGTTGTCATGGTCCAAGCTCTGACAAATTGAGCGCAATCGCGCAATCGTCCTTTGCGCTCGCAAAGGTTTCCAGGATCCTAATCTGGCGACAGCATGTATCCCGCGCCGCGCACCGTCTGAAGATAACGTGGCTGTTTTGGATCGGCCTCGATCTTACGGCGCAGGCGCGTGATCTGAACATCAATTGCACGTTCCTGTGCCTGTCCACCGTCCCGGCCAAGATCTTCGACCAGCTTGCTTCTGCTGATTGCCTCGCCCGGGCACGCCGAGAATATGCGCATGAGCTGGCTTTCGGTGGCGGTCAGCCGAACCGGGTTTTCGCCTTCCCACATCGAACCCTTTTCGACGTCGTAGCGATAAATTCCGAGCGACAGAACCTTGGGCGTCATGTCAGCGGGTTCAGACGGCGGAACCCGTCTGAGGATTGAGTTGATCCGCAACAAGAGCTCTTTTGGTTCAAACGGCTTGGCCAAGTAATCATCGGCGCCAGCCTCAAGACCAGCGATACGATCTTCGGTGTCACCTTTAGCTGTCAAAAGCAAAATCGGTAATTCACGTTCAGCGCGCAGCCGCTTGCAAAAACTGATGCCGTCTTCGCCCGGCATCATCACGTCCAATACAACGAGATCAAAGTCGAGCCCCGACAATATGCGATCTGCGTGTGCTGCATCGCGCGCAGCCGACACCAGGAAACCATGACGGATCAGGAATTTCTGCAAAAGCCCGCGAATGCGTTCGTCGTCATCAACGATCAGTAAATGCGCGTCTGGTTGGGACATTATCCGCTCTCCTTCAGACGCTTGTAATGTCGCCGCATGTCGCCGTCCATCATCGCTTCTAGTACCATACGAAATCCCGATACCGCTTCGGGACCCGCCGATCGAAACGCGCCACGCATCCGTTCCCGTTGAGCAGTAGACAGTTCGTGTTCAAGGTGGCGTCCCGCGTCCGTCAGGTTAAGATTTCTTTCACGCCGATCCCGCGAACCGACGTGACTTTCAACAAGACCGTCTTCAATCAAAGTACGCAAGACACGATTAAGCGATTGCTTGGTAACACCTAGGATCGACAGCAAGTTATTCACCGTGGTTCCCGGAGAACGGTTGATGAAATGAATCGCCCGATGATGCGCGCGTCCATATCCCTTCTCGGCCAAAATCCTGTCGGGATCAGCTGTAAAGCCGCGGTAAGCGAAGAACATGGCTTCGATACCTTTGCTGAGTTGCTCGTCCGTCAAGAACAACAGATTCTCGCCGCTTGGCCGTGGTCCCGTATCCGACATTTCTGCCTCTGCTCCGCGTTTCCTTGCCCCAACTTTATGTCAGCCTTGTTGACATTCCAAGGCTTCACTGGTAGCGATTCCCGAATTTTCCGCAACTTTATGACCGAAGCGGAACTATTTGCGCAATTTTTGAAAAGGAGGCTGTCATGGCTGGCGCATATGATGATCGGGACGGATTGATTTGGTTCAACGGCAAAATGGTGCCGTGGCGCGATGCCAACGTCCATGTGCTGACCCATGCCCTGCATTATGCCTCTAGCGTGTTCGAAGGAGAGCGCGCTTACAACGGCAAGATCTTTGAAAGCCGGAGACATTCGGAACGACTGCATTTCTCGGCCGGCGAGCTGGATTTCCAAATCCCGTACACGGTCGATGAGATCGAAGCTGCCAAGCAAGAAGTCCTGACCGTAAACGGGCATTCTGACGCCT
>JAPPOI010000377.1:0-9896 GCA_028818055.1 Boseongicola sp. | reverse complement strand
GAGCGGGTGAGGACATGGGTGTCGCTTCGGCGCGCAATCCTGTGCATCTGGCCATCGCTGCCTGGGAATGGGGCAGCTATTACGGCGACGCCAAGTTCAAAGGCGCAAAGCTGGACATCGCGAAATGGAAACGTCCGTCGCCTGAGACCATCCCGGTCCACGCCAAGGCGGCTGGACTTTATATGATCTGTACAACGTCAAAGCACGCGGCCGAAGCCAAAGGGTGTTCGGATGCGCTGTTCATGGATTATCGCGGCTATGTTGCCGAAGCCACTGGAGCGAACATCTTCTTCGTTCAGGACGGAGAGGTCCACACGCCAATGGCTGATTGCTTCCTAAATGGCATCACGCGGCAGACAGTTATCGGGATGCTGAAAGATCGCCAGATCAAGGTTCACGAACGCCACATCATGCCGGGCGAAATGGAAGGCTTCGAACAGTGCTGGCTGACGGGTACGGCCGCCGAAGTCACACCGGTTGGCGAGATCGGTGATTACAACTTCGAAGTTGGTCAGTTGGCGCGGGAAATCTCGACAGCGTACGAGGAACTCGTTCGTCAGTAACATCAGTCACCGCGACCAAAACCTCCACCAGCCCCGGCGTCCTCGCATACTTCTTGGCAAACCATCGCCGCCGAAGGGGACGCCGTCTTCGCCCTGAACCTGAGCATTTAGGGCACGGGCTATAGTGCCCATCTTTGTGAGCAGGTCTCGATCCGGGTTTTTTGCCACAACGTTTCCGCCAGACAGCCAAAGCAAAGCCGAAGTCTTGGTGAACTCATCAGTTCTGTCCTTGCTCCAGACGGCCAAGGTTTCGTCTCGAATATTGAAAGCGTCGCCCTGTTCGTTTTTTACGATGACTTCTGGTTTGGAAATGAGTTCCGGATCGTCGCCAACGTGGCTCATCCATTCTGTTCGAGAAATGGTCGGGCCGTCTGTATCGGCCCAATCGGCCTTGCGCGTAATATAAACGTCGTAACCCATAGCCACCCCTGACCGTGGCGGCCCAACACAAAAATTGTCCGCAATAAAGGAGGCGCTGTTCTCAGCTTCCTGGGCCGAAGCGCCGAGGTAGTTCTTTCACTTCGGCCTTCTCGGGTGCCGATGCAGTTGGCTTAACGTCTGTCAGATCGAGCTCTTTGAGAAGCGGCGATTGGATCGACCAAGCTGCCACCCCGACGCCGATCTGCAAGACGATGATCAACGTTAGGTTGACCGTAAAATCCATGCGCAGAGATTTGTAGCCCGTTACGAGCTGTACAAATTTGGCGGCTGGTGCACCACCAGCCAAAGAGATCCACAAAAGAAAGCGTTCTGAGACACGCGGCCAGAAGTTCATGGCCGCCAGTTTGTCATAGCAAGACAGCACCAAAACCAGCGCGTTAACGCCGATAACGTAATAGAGGAACGCGTGAGTTAGGCTAAGCGCATCCATTTCAATCTGCTGTTTGCGCCCCCGCCCATCGAAAATAGGACGAGTTCCTGAACAATGCACTAAGATTCAGGGAAAGAAACAATCTGTCTTCGCTATGCGGACACTTCCGCATCAACCCGCGAAATCTGCTGAAAATTCGTGCGATCTACTCGCCCATTTGGCGAATTCTCGCTTCTGCCCAATGGGCTGCATCGCAAACAGTTGCATCTGAATCGATCTTTAAACTTGAAACGACGTCCAGAAAGTCCGCGTTGCCCGAGTTCCCGATCGCATAAAGCACGTTTCTTACGAATCTGTTACGCCCGATTCTCTTGATGGGCGAGCCCGAAAACTTTGTGCGGAATGCAGCATCATCCAATTGCGCCAGCTCTCCCAGATTTGGAGAGACGAGATCATCGCGCGCCGCATATCTCATGTCGCGGGCGGTCGCGCTAAACTTGTTCCAAGGGCAGACCGCCAAACAGTCGTCGCATCCGTAAATGCGGTTTCCCATTTTGGATCGAAGCTCTGGGGCTATCGGGCCTTTGTGCTCGATTGTCAGATACGAGATGCAAAGGCGCGCATCCAATTGGTATGGCGTCGGAAAAGCGTCAGTCGGACAAATATCCAGGCACCGCGTACAGTTACCGCAATGGTCGACCTCAGGCGCGTCTGGGGGCAGGTCGAGTGTCGTGAAGATCGCCCCAAGAAAAAACCAATTCCCAAGTTCGCGCGACACCAGATTTGTATGTTTGCCCTGCCACCCTAAACCCGCGGCTTCCGCGAGTGGTTTTTCGGCTACCGGAGCAGTGTCGACAAACACTTTCACTTCACAGCCCGTCTCAGCCACCAGCCATCGGGCAAGACGCTTCAGCCGTTTCTTCGCCACGTCGTGATAGTCTTTGTTGCGAGCATAGACCGAGATCACTCCGTGATCTTGGTTTTCCAGATCATCCAATGGATCGTGATCAGGGGTATAGGGATCGGCCAACATAATGATCGACCGCGCGTCTGGCCAAAGCTTCCGTGGATCACCGCGCCAATCCGATCGATCGGAAAGCCATTGCATTTGGCCGTGATAGCCAGCGCTCAGAAACGCGTTCAGGCGGTCGGGAACATCGGGAACAGCATCTGGCGTACAAATGCGGGCCAGGGCGAATCCCGCATCGAGCGCTTCCCGGATCAATCGATCTTTAACTGTCTCGTCACACATCAACGGCCCCAAAGCATTCAGCGGAAGGATCGAACCAAAAAGCCCGTCTCCATCTTCCACCACGTCGTTGAAGTTTGACTACATTCTCCGGTTACGAAGCAAGGCCTTCAGAAATCCAAGTCTGCGTAATGTGACGGCGGCGGAAACCCGGGAACGGCATCTGCCAATAACCCGCGGAATGCTGGTCGCGATTTGATCCGAGCGTACCAATCGCGCACACCTTCGAACTGGTTCCAGTTCACATCCGAAATATAATCCAGCGCCGAAAGGTGCGCGGCGGCGGCGAAATCTGCCAAACTCAGTTCACTTCCAGCCAACCAACGCCGCTGATCCAAAAGCCACCCCATGTAGTCAAGGTGCATCTTGATTGCTCTCGCGCCCGCTTTGACGTTCGTGCTGTCCGGATAGCCCTCTTTCGTGATCTTTTTGTTCACGCGTTCGTACAGAAGCTTCGAAGTTACTTCGTTATGAAACTTGTCATCGAACCATCCGACCAATCGGCGCACTTCGTGGCGCGCGCCGGGGTCTGCCGGGAGCAAAGCCGGTGTCGGATACTTCTCTTCTATGTATTCGCAAATGGCTGCGCTTTCCGACAAAGTTAGGCCATCGATCTTCAGAACCGGCACCTTGCCTGCAGGATTACGACGCAGAAAATCCGCGTCACGCTCCCAATAGCGCTCTTCGACCAGTTCGACTTCTAGCTTCTTTTCCGCCAGCGACAGCCGAACCTTGCGGCAAAACGGCGACAACGGAACGTGATACAATCGGATCATGCGACTACCTTTGATGTCGCCTTTTGGCGCAATTCCCGGGGCGAAATCAATCCTCGAAACAAGCTGCTCGTCCATCACGACCGATTGTGGCTGCGCCATCGGCGATAGACCGCGCGCGGCGGTTCGTTGCTGAGGACGGATTTACCGCCTGCCGCTCTTTTGGATTGGGCAGAACGGCCGCCAAAAGTGCGGCTTCACGCGCGTTTAGTTTCGCGGCCGGTTTTCCAAAATGGTGCTGAGCTGCAGCCTCAATTCCAAAGACGCCGGTGTCGAACTCCACCATGTTCAAATAGACTTCAACGATCCGTCTTTTCGACCAAACAATCTCGACCATTGGCGTTATCACCGCTTCAAGAGCTTTGCGCGGCCAGCTGCGGCCCTGCCAGAGCCAGACATTCTTCACAGTCTGTTGGGTTAATGTAGAGGCGCCCCGGTCTGCGCCGGTTTCAATTGCGGCACGTAGCTGCTCCATATCGAAGCCCCAGTGCAGGCAAAAGTTCGCGTCTTCCGCCGCAACAACTGAGCGCGCGACGACCGTTGCAACGTCATCGATTGGCACCCACTTCCGTTGAATTCCGCCAAGTCGGAGACCCTCACTCAGGATGTATGGCGTCGAAGGTGGCGGCACCACCGCATAGATCGAAACCGCGATCAGAACTGCCCCAAAGAAAGAGAGACCAACCCTAAACGCCCAGCGTATTGGGCGAATACGGCGTTGCTTCTTGGTCGATGGCTTTTTTCTGCTCTTGGTTGTCTTTGCCATGCCTTTCAGGTCGCACGACAGCGCGACTAGGGCAAGAAGCTGATATCATTCCTCTGCGCGAGCGTGGCTTTGACTGTCCCCATCGATTTGTTTGCTGGCGGCGCGCTTTGCTTCAACCTTCTCGCGCTTTTTGGCGAACTTCTTCTTCAGTCGCGCGACCCGCGCTTTTTGATAGGCGTTCAGGACGGGCGTCGACAGAATGTAAAACGCGATCGCCGTCGCGAAACCGGGCAAGAGACCACCAACGAGATATGTCAGGAAGAAACGATCGAAGAAGCCGGACAAGCTGCCCCATCGTGTTGGTTCAGCCGTAAAAACGGCCATGAAGTTTCGCCACAGCTCAAGCGCGGCATCCGAAAATGCTGACAGAACTATGGGAAGCGGCAATGGGGGGCGGTTGAGGATCCAAGCGCCCAGTTCCATGGAAATTGCCGCGATGAACGGAAAGGTGATCGGATTGCCAAAGAAGGTCGCAAGCAGCGCGGCCATCATGTTCCCACGCAACACCCACGCCAAAGTCGCCGCCACAAGGAAATGCAAACCAAAAAACGGTGTGAAGCAGGTGAAGACGCCAGCAGCGATACCACGCGCAATCTTGTGTGCCGGATCAGGAAGGCGACGGACGCGATAAACCACGTACCAGAGCGCACGACGCCATCCGCCCTTCGGATAGAAGGTTTCTGCAAACGCTTCAAAATACGTGCGTGGTGTGCGCCGTTTAAAGACCACCCGTTTTCCCCTTAGTCCTTTCTAAGGTCTACGTTCGAGATCCCGATGCCGATGAACCCCCGCCACATCGCTGTCCGCTTCAAGGGCGAGCATCACCGCATGCAGGTGCTCACTATCGCGTAATTCCACGTCGACAATAAGGCGATAAAAGTCCGGCTTCCTGTCAATAAACACCAAATCCGAAATATTTGCCTTTTGTTCGCCGATAACGGTGCAAATACGTCCCAGTACCCCGCTGTCATTGGCAATCGTCAGATCCAAACTAATGGCATGGACCGCGGGATGACGGCCTTCCTGCCAGTGGAGGTCGACCCAACGGTCCGGTTCATCCTCAAACTCGGCCAAGGCTCCGCAATCTATTGCGTGAATCATTACGCCTTTGCCACGATAGCTGATGCCGACAATCCGTTCGCCGGGTACCGGTTGGCAGCAAAGAGCACGTCTGAACGTTTGACTTGGTTTCAACCCGACGACCGCACGAGCGGCATCGATCTCTTCGCCCTTCTTCTCGGCCAGATCAGGATAAACCGTCTGCAGCACTTCTCGCGCCGTTAACTCTGCCGAACCGACACGCGCCAGAAGTTCGGTCGTGTTGCTCAAGCCCAACTGCTTCGCGGCCGTCGACAAGGCCTTGTCGGTTGCGCGTTTGCTAACGTGGTCAAAGGCAACGCGAACCAATTCGCGACCAAGTTTGGTGAACCGCTCTCTATCTTCTTCCCTGAGCGAGCGGCGGATTGCCGTTTTTGCACGACCAGTCGCAACAATATCGATCCAGGTTGATTGCGGCCTTTGACCTTCTGCAGTCAAAATCTCAACCGACTGGCCGTTTTTCAGGCGGGTCCAAAGCGGGACCCGGATTGCATCGACCTTGGCACCAACACAGCTGTCCCCGATTCGCGTATGAATAGCGTACGCAAAGTCCAAAGGTGTTGCGCCGCGCGGTAGTTTCACAACATCACCTTTGGGCGTGAAACAGAAGACCTGGTCGGCATACATCTCAAGCTTGACGGCTTCGAGAAACTCGTCGTGGTCTTCTTCGGTATTGAAGCGCTCGGTAAGGTTGGAAATCCACTTGGCCGGATCGACGGCAAAGGGGTTCTCTGCGCGAACACCGTCGCGATAGGCCCAATGTGTGCGACGCCGGCTTCAGCAACATCGTGCATCTCTTGCGTCCGGATCTGCACTTCAACGCGTTTGCCGTCCCGACCTGAAACCGTCGTATGGAGCGAGCGATAGCCGTTCGATTTTGGTTGGCTGATGTAGTCCTTGAAGCGACCGGGCACGGCGCGCCATCGCTGATGCACGGCACCAAGAGCAGCATAACAATCTGCCTCGGTGTTCACGATGATACGGAACCCGTAGATGTCAGAAAGACGGGAGAACCCGATCTCTTTTTCTTCCATCTTCCGCCAGATTGAATAGGGCTTTTTCGCGCGACCAAGCACGCTGGCTTCAATTCCGGCTTTGTCGAGCTCGGTCTCGATGTCAGATGTAATCTTTTGGATAACATCGCCCGTTTCACGTTGCAGCGTAATGAACCGGCGGATGATCGAGTTTCGGGCCTCAGGGTTAAGAACTCGGAAAGCCAAATCCTCGAGCTCTTCGCGCATCCACTGCATACCCATGCGACCCGCGAGTGGCGCGAAGATTTCCATCGTCTCGCGGGCTTTCTGGCCCTGCTTCTCGACCTTCATCGAGCGGATGGTGCGCATGTTATGCAACCGGTCACTAAGCTTAACCAAAATCACGCGGAGGTCTTTCGACATCGCCATGAAGAGCTTGCGGAAGTTTTCCGCTTGCTTGGTCTCGGTGGAGCTGAGCTGAAGATTGGTCAGCTTAGTAACGCCGTCGACCAGTTCAGCAATCTCGGTGCCGAAGCGCGATTCAACTTCCGAGTAAGTGGACCGGGTGTCTTCAATTGTGTCGTGAAGCAGTGCGGTGACGATGGTCGCATCATCAAGCTGCTGCTCGGTCAAAATAGCCGCGACGGCGACGGGATGGGTGAAGTAAGGTTCCCCGGAGTGGCGGAGCTGCCCTTCGTGCATCTCTTGCCCATAGGCATAGGCACGCCTGATCAGATCACAGTCGGTCTTCGGGTTGTAGTTCTGGACCAGTGCGACAAGGTCGTCGGCGTCAATCATCTGTCATCCTCAACAGACCGGCGCCGATGGCGTTATGGCTGCCGCTGAGCTTCCATTAGCGCGCGAAGAAGTTTTTCTTCGCTCATATCATCATCTGCAGGCTTATCGCTTTCAGCACCCATCAAAAGTGCCATTGCGTCTTCCTCAGGCTCATCCACCTCGATCTGCGTCTGATGGCTTTCGATCATACGTTCGCGCAGCTCTTCCGAAGACTGCGTTTCTTCGGCGATTTCACGCAGCGACACGACAGGGTTTTTATCGTTGTCACGATCAACCGTAATCGAAGCACCTTCGGAAATCTCGCGCGCCCGATGAGCTGCCAGCATTACCAAGTCAAATCGGTTCGGAACCTTGTCAACGCAATCTTCTACCGTCACGCGGGCCATCGTGGTCTCCGTCAATCAATGGGATCAGAGCGCTTACCTAGGGGGATCGCCCAGAAAACACAAGGTCATTCTGCGCAAATTCGACTGTGCGGGGGGAAAGATATTTGCCTTTTCCCCGCGACAATCCAAGAGCTATATGCGACCAAAGCGCGAAACTTAATAGGGAGCACTCGCCTAAAAAGTGAAATTTTGTACAAAACTTCTTTAGCGTGTCTAATTTTTAGCCATTTAGACAGTTGCGCGAACCGGGAGTTTACCTTTACTTACGCCCGCTGGCTGGCTCCAAGCCGTACCACTCACTCAAGGATGGAACCCAGCCAAAAAATCAGGAAGGACACTTAATGTTCTATAGGGACGAGCGGCTTGCGCTGTTCATCGACGGCGCAAATTTGTATGCCGCCGCGAAGGCGTTGGGGTTTGATATTGATTACAAACTCCTGCGTCAGGAATTTAAGCGCCGCGGAAAGCTTTTGCGCGCTTTCTACTACACGGCACTTTTGGAAAATGATGAGTACTCTCCGATTCGGCCGTTGGTTGATTGGTTGCACTACAACGGTTTCAACATGGTCACAAAGACCGCGAAGGAATTCACAGACAGCCAGGGTCGCCGGAAAGTCAAAGGAAATATGGACATCGAACTCACGGTCGATGCCATGGAACTAGCACCTCGGCTGGATCACATAGTCCTGTTTTCAGGCGACGGCGATTTCCGCCCGTTGGTAGAAAGTCTGCAGCGTCAAGGTGTGCGCGTATCGGTTGTTTCGACCATTCGCAGCCAACCACCAATGATCGCGGATGAACTGCGCCGTCAGGCCGACAACTTCATCGAACTTGAAGAGTTGCGTGACGTCATTGGCAGGCCGCCGCGTGACGATCAGGATATGCCAATGGAACCATAAGGCCGCTACGCCGTGTTGGGCTGCCATTTGGTTCAAAGTATCTCTGTTTTCAGGACCGACCCACCAAGTTGGTCCTGAATGCTTACCGAACCCCTGTGTGATTGACGTCATGACAAATCGTCTTGCGGCATCTACGTCTCAAGGCTGGACGGATCCATGCGAACCGCTTACCTCTAGGCGAGCGGAGAGCATGAGATGACAAAGCCTGATCTTACACTTTACCTTGCTGCACCACGCGGATTTTGCGCGGGGGTAGATAGAGCGATCAAGATCGTCGAAATGGCTCTTGATAAGTGGGGGGCTCCGGTCTTCGTTCGACACGAGATCGTTCACAATAAATTCGTTGTGGATGGGCTACGTGAAAAGGGCGCGGTGTTTGTCGAGGAGCTTGATGAATGCCCCGACGACCGACCGGTAATATTTTCAGCGCACGGTGTACCCAAATCCGTTCCAGCAGCAGCCGCGAAAAGAGAAATGGTGTTTGTCGACGCCACCTGTCCGTTGGTCAGCAAGGTTCACATTGAAGCCGAGCGGCACCACTCAAATGGACTTCAGATGGTTATGATCGGACACGATGGCCATCCCGAAACTGTCGGCACGATGGGTCAATTACCGGACGGCGAAGTGATATTGGTCGAAACTGTAGAGGATGTCGCGTCAATTGCACCGCGCGATCCAGAGCAGCTTGCCTATATCACGCAGACCACTCTTTCAGTGGATGACACTGCAGATATCGTTGCGGCGCTTCAGTCGCGCTTCCCGACAATCGTTGGTCCGCATAAAGAAGACATCTGTTACGCGACAACCAATCGCCAGGAAGCAGTCAAGGCAGTCGCGTCGAAAATTGATGCTTTGTTGGTTATTGGCGCGCCCAATTCATCGAACTCAAAGCGTTTGGTCGAAGTGGGTCAGGCGGCAGGCTGCGAATATTCGCAACTTGTTCAGCGGGCATCAGATATCGACTGGCGTGCCTTGGATGGCATAACCACCGTAGGCGTAACTGCTGGAGCGAGCGCACCGGAGGTCCTGGTCAACGAAGTGATCGATGCGTTTAAAGATCATTTCAACGTCTCTGTTGAGTTGGTCGAAACTGCTGTCGAAAACGTTGAATTTAAAGTGCCACGCGTTCTTCGAGAACCGGCCTGAGTTGTATGTCTGACGCTTACCTAAGCTTTGACGGAGTGGTGGAACCGCTGGAATGGGGAAAGGCGACGTACACTATTGTGCGTCTTCCAAAGGACATCGAGCACGAACTCGCAAAGCAAGGTGCGAAACGTGTCGAAGGTGAGATGAACGACCACCCGGTCAATTTGGCTTTGACGAAGGCTCCGGTTGTGGAAGGCCAGTTTCTGTGGGCAGGGAAGTCACTTTTGGAAGAAACCGGTGTAGTGCCGGGCGAGGTTTTCGAGATGCGGTTGAGAAAGGCCGATCCTGACAACGTCGAAACTCCGGGCGACGTCATCCAGGCACTTACAGAGTGCGAAGCGCTTTCAAATTGGGATCAACTTACGCCCGGAAAGAAGCGCGGACACTTGTATCAGATCAATTCCGCTAAGCGCGCTGAGACACGTGCGAAACG
>JAPPOI010000420.1 GCA_028818055.1 Boseongicola sp. | reverse complement strand
GACCGGTCGTAAAATCATTGTCGATTCATATGGCGGTGCCGCACCGCATGGTGGTGGTGCGTTCTCGGGCAAAGACCCGACGAAAGTTGACCGTTCGGCCGCATATGCCGCGCGTTATCTCGCAAAGAACGTGGTCGCCGCCGGAATGGCCGAAAAGTGCCTGATCCAGCTAAGCTATGCGATCGGTGTCTCGAAGCCGTTGTCTGTTTATGCGGATACGTTTGGCACCGGTGACGTTGCTCCAGCCGACATCGAGCGCGCTGTTCAGGAAACGATGAACCTGACGCCCCGGGGTATTCGCGAACATCTCGAGCTGAACAAGCCGATCTATCAGCGAACGGCAGCCTATGGCCACTTCGGCCGTGCGCCCGAAGCCGACGGCGGGTTCTCGTGGGAGAAAACCGACCTTGTCGATGCTCTGAAAGCGGCCGTGTAAAACAGCATCTTTCATTTTACTTTCGGCGGGGGTTTCCCGCCGATCGCTGTGCGGTAGTTCAGCAATGAAGGATTATCGCTGCGGTTGTCGTCAGCACCAGCCAAGACTAAGCTACGACAAAGCAATGACGAGCGGTATTTGAATGAAGTTCACGGTTGCCATCGACGGTCCGGCGGCGGCGGGCAAGGGGACCATTTCCAAAGCTATTGCCGAAGAATTCGGGTTCCAGCATTTGGATACTGGGCTGCTTTACCGTGCTGTCGGTCGCCGCGCACTTGATGGCGTCCCTGCCGACATCGCGGCTGCCACGCTCAGGCTTCGGGATATCGCTCGGACCGATTTGCGCACGCCTGAGGTGGCCGAAGCCGCGTCCAAGGCTGCCGCAAATCCGGCTGTGCGCTCGGCGCTCGTTTCATTCCAAGTAGATTTTGCCCGACGCGAAGGCGGAGCGGTTCTGGACGGACGGGATATTGGAACCGTCATCTGTCCTAATGCCGAGGTGAAACTGTTTGTTACAGCCAGTGCCGAGGCGCGGGCGCATCGCCGCTGGCTGGAATTGAAAGAGGCTGGTCTCGACATCTCGGAAGCGGAGGTTCTGGAAAACGTCCGCACCCGCGACCAACGTGACGCTGAAAGGGACGCGGCGCCAATGGTCGCTGCCGAAGATGCGGTCTTGCTTGACACTTCAACAATGGATGTCAAAACCGCCACCGAAGCAGCATTTGAGGTCGTTCGCGTCGGATTGGCAAAGCGGCAATAGATTGCGCCACCTTGCAAACACTAGCGATGCAGAAAAGGGTGCCTCGGGCTCCGCTCAACGGAAGAAAGAAAAACCGCCATGGTCATAGACAAATTCAGAACATGGAACCGTCGCCGAATTCAGCGGTACAGGCTGACAAAACCTGTCCAAGACACGCCCTACGGTTTCAAGTTTTCCGGTCTTCCAAGCATGCTCGATGGCACCTACGAAGCTGACGAATTTGCGACGATCAATCGCCTTTTCAAACACGTCGACATCTTCGTTGAGGCTGGCGCACACTACGGGTTTTACGTCTGCGCTGCCCAAAAGCAGAATGTTTCGGTTTTGGCGTTCGAACCTGTTGCTGCCAACGTCGCAATGATCTCGAAAAACCTTGCGGCAAACGGATGGGGCGAAGACGTTGTCATCCTTCCTGTCGCCACCGGATATGATCGTGGGTTTTTCAACATCCGTGGTGGTGGCTCTGGCGGGACACTGGCTGAAGGGTATTCGAGCGCGCCCGAGTCCCAGCTTCAAATGGTTCCTGTCGTCAGATTGGACGACGTGGTTCACCTCCACGGACGCAAAGCGCTGATATTGATGGATGTCGAGGGGTTCGAACTGAACACCTTGCGCGGGGCCGAGCGTTTGATTGCGTCGGATCCCAAGCCAATTTTCGTCGTTGAGGTCTTTTTGGAAGAGATCGGAACGGCAGAACGCGCGTTCCGCGAAGACTATCTCAAGGTCTTCGATATGATGACCAGCGCAGGCTATCAGGTCTATCATTTCGAAGACGGTATCGAGCTTATGGATGTCGAGGAAATTCGAGCAAAGTTCGAAGCCCGTGATCCATCGACGCCAAGCGGCAATTTCGTTTTCGCCGCGCCGGAAGACGCCGCGCTTCTGACACAGGAAAGCTGATTTCCAAGAATTTGTGGAAAGAACTCATGATGAAAACATCACGCCTTGGGCTTGAAGGTCCGGAAGTAAGTCAATTTGGCATCGGAGCAATGTCGTTCGCAGGCATTTATGGCTCGGCGACCGAAGACGAGAGCTTCGCAATTCTTGATGCTGCGCGCAGCGCAGGCGTCAGCCACATTGATACGGCCGCAGCCTATGGTGACGGGCGTTCGGAAGAGATCATCGGCAAATGGCTCGCCGCAAATCCCGGTGCTCGGGATGAAACCACCATCGCCACGAAGGCTGCGTTTCGTACCTTGGACGGCAAACGGATGTTGTCGAACGACCCGGTCTGGATGGAAGAGATGCTGGATCGCAGCCTCGACCTTCTTGGCGTCGAAGCAGTTGATATTTTCTATGCGCACCGGATCGAACCTGGCCGAAACCCCGAAGAAGTCGCCGGTGAGATGGGTCGACTGGTCGAAAAGGGTAAGACCAAATCGATTGCATTTTCCGAGATTGCGCCATCGACGTTGCGCCGTGCTGCATCCGAGTTCCCGATTGCGGCGGTTCAATCCGAGTATTCGCTTCAGACACGCGCTCCCGAACTGGGTCTTGTCCAAGCATGCGCCGAAGTCGGCGCTGCTTTGGTCGCTTTCTGCCCTGTGGGGCGGGGGCTTTTGACGGACACCCCTCCGAGCGTTGCCAAGATTGATGGAAGCAATTTCCTCAAGACCAACCCACGTTTCATCGAACCGAATTTTTCAACCAACCTCGCGCTGACAGAACCATTTCGGGCACAGGCCGCCGCACTGGGCGTGCCAGCAGCGGGCCTTGCGATCGCAGGGGTCGTCGCGCAGGGCGATCATGTTATCCCCATTCCGGGCACCAAATCCGTGTCACATCTGAAGGAACTTCTGGCTGGAATGGCCTTGGATCTGTCCGAGGATGATTTGTCCAAGATCGAAGCGGTCTTGCCCGTTGGGTGGTGCCACGGAGATCGGTACAACGAAGCGCAATGGCAGGGACCAGAGCGGTACAGCTAGCGGATTTCCTCAAGGAATGGACTAACTTACCTTGTTCGGGCTTGATCTAGCGCAATTCGCGGCTGGCTAAATCGTGCGAGCTTCTCCACGTGTGAGGAGGAGCTCCAAATGTTTTCCAGAATTATGATCCCCGTCGATCTGAAACACACGCATCAGTTGGGCAAAGCACTGAGTGTGTCGGCGGAAATGGCCCGAAATTATGGGTCTGAGCTGCATCTTGTTGGCGTCACGATGTCTGCTCCAACCGAGATTGCGCCTACGCCAGAAGCGTTTGCCGAAAAGCTTGGTGAGTTCGCGGCACGATGCGCCACCGAGCTTGGCGTTGCATTCCATCACCATGCGGAAATCAGCAATGATATGCGCATAGATCTTGATGAGGTGCTTGAGAACGCCGCTGAAAAATTTGGCGCTGATTTGATTGTTATGGCAAGCCACGTGCCAGGTCTTGCCGAGCATGTATTCGCGTCGAATGCGGGATACTTGGCGTCTCACGCCAGTATGTCGGTCATGGTTGTTCGTTAAGGCTGGATTTGACCAGTGGCATATGTGCCGAATGCCAGTCATCCGGCGCCAGATAAGGCTGTGCCGAATACCGCGACGAAAGGTGTTGCAAGAAACGAGTCTCTTGCCAAAACAAAACTTTCCAAGTAATACGCGCGCGTCGAAGCGGCGGGACAGTCGTAAAGCGAGCAGGGTCGGTGAAGAACCGACCCTTCTTCTTTGCAAACTGGGCCGTCATGGGACCAACCGAAAGACCGGCGGAGACAACCGCTCGGCCAGTGAAACCAAAGATAGGAAATGAAAGCCGCATGGCGAACGCAACCATGGAGGAATTCGAAGCCCTCCTGAATGAAAGCTTCGAGATTGACACGCCCGACGAAGGGTCTGTTGTCAAAGGCAAAGTCATCGCAATTGAAGCGGGACAAGCCATCATCGACGTAGGCTACAAAATGGAAGGCCGCGTTGAACTGAAAGAATTCGCAAATCCTGGCGAAGCTCCTGAAATCGCAGTTGGCGACGAAGTTGAGGTTTACCTCGACCGCGTTGAAAACGCGCGTGGCGAAGCGGTTATCAGCCGCGACAAGGCCCGCCGCGAAGCTGCTTGGGATCGTCTGGAAAAAGCATATGCCGACGACGCACGCGTCGACGGTGCAATCATCGGTCGCGTGAAGGGCGGCTTCACTGTCGATCTCGGCGGTGCAATTGCCTTCCTTCCGGGCTCTCAGGTCGACGTACGCCCTGTACGCGACGCTGGCCCACTGATGGGAATGAAGCAGCCGTTCCAAATCCTCAAGATGGATCGTCGCCGCGGCAACATCGTTGTCTCGCGTCGTGCCATCCTTGAAGAAAGCCGCGCCGAACAGCGCGCCGAAGTGATTGCAAACATCACTGAAGGCGACGCAGTTGACGGTGTCGTCAAGAACATCACCGAATACGGTGCGTTCGTTGACCTTGGCGGTGTTGACGGTCTTCTGCACGTCACAGACATGGCTTGGCGTCGTGTGAACCATCCGTCCGAGATCGTTTCGATCGGTGAGACGGTTAAGGTTCAGGTCGTTAAGATCAACAAAGACACACACCGCATCAGCCTCGGCATGAAGCAACTCATGGAAGATCCATGGGATGCCGTCGAAGCCAAGTACACGCTCGAGTCGGTTCACCAGGGCCGCGTCACAAACATCACCGACTACGGTGCGTTTGTTGAGCTTGAACCAGGTGTTGAAGGCCTGGTGCACGTTTCCGAAATGTCGTGGACAAAGAAGAACGTTCATCCGGGCAAGATCGTTTCGACCTCTCAGGAAGTCGAAGTCATGGTTCTCGAAATCGACAGCGCCAAGCGCCGTGTTTCGCTGGGTCTCAAGCAGACAATGCGCAACCCATGGGAAGTCTTCGCAGAA
>JAPPOI010000418.1 GCA_028818055.1 Boseongicola sp. | reverse complement strand
CGACTAAACGGGTACGTTATCCCACAGGTCGTTTTCGTATTACGCCGCTTGTGACGATGGACTCGACCCGTTGGACACTTTCTTCAGATCACGCTCGGCGACATCGATATTGGCAATGCGCTTTTTCAGTCGTTGCTTCATATCGCCCGTGCAATCGGGATCACCGAACACGATTTCAAGTAACGCTGCACCGCTGGCTGGCTCTGCTTGCTTTGGATCAACCTTCACGAATTCCTCCTGTCGTTAAGTTTGACCACCCCTTTTAGTAAACACGCTCATGACATGCCTTTGTCACAAGCAAGCGACACTCCCCCTAACCTTTCGTAAACCTGCTCAAATTTTGAACCCAAATTCCCAACTTAGCGACTTTTGCCGCCAAAAATGACATCAAGGAATGGCAGTATATTGCGCCTGAAGTACCGTTAGAATCGGCGCTACCCGAGAGTCGGAAAGGGCGTAGCTCACCTTCCGCCCTTCACGTGTCGCTTCGACTATGCCGTCTTGCCGCAAACGCGCCAGCTGCTGAGACACGTACGCTTGCCCCATTCCGGACGCCCGCTCTAGTTCGCCAACACATTTCTCGCCGTTTGCCAGAGCACACAGCAAAAATAGACGTGACGGGTTCGAAAGAGCGCGCAAATGGCGTGCTGCTTCCTCGACGTCGGGGAATTCCCTTTCGTCGCCGGCGTCGACTTCGCTCAGCGTATCGATGGTACGATTCATCGTCACAAATTCACCTGTTGAATGCTTAGTAAATAAAATGTGCGGCCAGTATGGTGGATCGAGCTTCAAGGTCAAAGGTAAAGACCATCAAACAGCTGCCCTGCACTGATATCTAAGGGTTTTTGCATGTGTTCTTTTCGACGTCGGAAAAGTTGCGCCGTTGAGAAGTTGAGAATGTTCAACGACATCAAAAAAGTACACTTGCCGTGATTCTTTTTCGCGAACTTCAAATCGCTAGGCTGCCGCTTCTTCCCGTTGTGGAAGCGTAACCCGGAACGTTGCTCCACCTTGGCTTGGTACGTAAGCAATCGCGCCGCCAAGCCTTTGCATGACTTCCCGACAGATCGCCAAGCCAAGTCCGGCACCACCAGCCGCATGACTATCGGAAGCGCGCGCAAATTTTTCGAAAATGACCTTCTGGGCCTCTTTTGGAATGCCCGAGCCATTGTCGGCAAAATCAACGCACACACGACCGGCCACTTCGCGCGCATTGATGGTTAGTGACGGGCTTTCGGCATCGCAATACTTCTGAGCATTCGCGATCAGATTGATAAAGACTTGCGCCAAGCGATCGCCATCCGTGAACAAGATCGGATCGCCGACCGAGCTTTCACGCGTCACGCTGAGCTTCTTATTCTTTCCAAGAAACTCGGTCGCCGCGACGGACCGATCCAAAATCGACGAAAGCGATTCCGGTTTCTTGTTCAAGACGACTTGACCATTCTCCAGAACGCTTAGGTCCAGAAGATCATCCAGCAGCCGAGTCAGACGAATGGTCTCGTCATGGATGATCTTGTTGTACCGAGACCGCTCGTCCGGCGTCATCGCATTGTCGTCCAACAGGATCTCGCTGAATGACCGCAGTGACGTCATCGGGGTTCTGAGTTCGTGGCTGATCTGCGAAAGGAATCCGTCCTTTTGGACCGAAAGCGCCATCAGTTTTTCGTTGGCTTCGCGAAGTTGCCGCGCAGTTCTTTCCAACTCGTCAGACTTAGCTTCTAGCTGGCTGGAATACTCTAGGATTTGCTGCGCTTCATCCGCAACTGCCATGAGATCTTCGACAGAAACCGACTGACCCCCGGTGATTTGCGTTAACATCGCATGCGCTGTGGCAGCACCGACCGAACCTGCCAATTCCCGCTCGAGACGTTCCAGGAATGTTGGGGTCACATCAGGCAGATATCCCTGTTTGCCCTGCCGATCCGCTTCGGACTCGAAAAGCTCCTGCGCTTCGACCGACCCGACAATCCGTTGCGCCATCATCAAAAGGTCCTCGGCTTCAGCGGCACCCCCACTCCAGCCTCGAGCGTTTTCAGAGTACTGGAAGATGTTGATGAAAGTGGCACCCTGCAAGCGCTCCAGAGGATTTGGGAAGCTCAACAGCGACCCCAAACAGAATGCGATCGTGTTGAGCAAGATCGACCAGAAAACGGCGTGGACCAACGGATCAATGCCTTCAATGCCCAACAATGCCTGTGGACGCAGCATCGAAAGCCCGAACGGGCCATTTGCGAAAATCTCTGCCGAAAGGAAGGCATCTGCGCCAAAGCTTGGCAGAAACGACGTCCACATCCATACGATGAACCCCACGGTAACGCCTGCAGCCGCCCCGACCCGGGTTGCTCCGCGCCAGAAAATGCCTCCCAGAAGGGCCGGAAGCACTTGGCTCACACCGACAAAGGCGACCAAACCAATGGATGCCAAAGCCGTGCCGCCCCCGGATATTCTGTAATAAAGGTAGCCAAGCACCAAAACACCGACGATCGACAAACGACGCGCAGTGATCACGACGCTGCGCACGTCACCCGAGACGGTTGCACCGCTAGAACGGGTCGAAAGCCAGATCGGCATAACGATGTGGTTTGACACCATGGTCGCCAAAGCAATCGATGCCACGATCACCATCGACGTCGCTGAGGAAAACCCGCCCAAAAAGGCAAATGTTGCCAAGGCTTGCTGATCAAACGCCAAAGGCACCGTAAGGACGAACAGATCAGGGTTCGCGCCTTCCGGCAGGACGCTCAGACCTGTCACGGCGATGGGAACGACAAACAGACTGATCAACAGCAAATAAAGGGGGAATGCCCAACTCGCGGTCGCGAGATGCCGTTCGTTCGCATTTTCCACCACCATGACCTGGAACATACGCGGCAGACATATGAAGGCCGCGGCCGACAAGAACACCATCGTCATCCAACGCTCGGGCTGAAGTTCCCACACATCAATCGGCGATGCTTCGATCTCAGCCATCATGGCTGTAGGACCGCCGCCCACTGTGAAGACCACAAATATCCCAACTGCTAACAAGGCAAACAGTTTCACGATGGCTTCAACGGCGATCGCCATCACCACACCATGGTGGCGTTCATCCACATCCAAGTTGCGCGTGCCGAAAATGATGGTGAATACGGCTAGACCCACCGCTACCCAGAAGGCGATACTCGACAGCTCGAACCCTTCGATTTGCCCACTATCCGGCGGAAAAAACACTGCAAAACTTAGTGTTACCGACTGAAGTTGAAGTGCAATGTAGGGGGTTGTTCCCGCTACTGCCAACAAAGTCACAAGAACGCCAAGAGCATTGGATTTCCCGTACCGCGACGAAATCAGGTCGGCGATCGAGGTGATGCGTTGCGTGCGCCCAATCCGTACCAATCTTCGCAAAAGCACCCACCAGCCAAACATGACCAGCGACGGGCCAAGGTAGATCGTTAGGTACTCCAGACCAGAACGGGCCGCGTTGCCCACCGCACCGTAGAACGTCCAAGCCGTGCAGTAGATCGAAAGCGATAAAGTATAAATCAAAGGCGAACGAAGCCAGCCAACACGGCCACGCGCGGCCCGTTTGTCGGCCCAGAACGCAACCGCAAAGAGCACCGCCACGTAAAGCAGCGAGATCAGGATCAAACCGTTGAATGAAAGCATACTAAACGGGCACCCTAGTGATCCGACGAGACCTTGGGCTCGTCCAGAAATTCACTGTCATCAAGCCCATCGTCTGATAGCCGACGGGAAAGAAAAGCCATTGCGATGATCAACATCGCCCAGATGAAAAAGACATAAATCAATCCGCCGGACGAGCGTGCATCATCCGCCCAGAGGACCGGAAGAAAGACCAGAATGATGCCAACAACAGGCAGCAAGCGCGCTGCATCTGCCAGACGGCGCCTGCGATAGCTCTGTTTGGCCAAGAAAAGCGGGCGTTCCGGTGTCGTCATGAGCCTACAAGCTCCCGAACAGTTTCCAGAACTTCCCCATTTGAGAACGGCTTGGTCATGAACCGGCTTGCGCCAAGTTTTTCGGCCAGCTCCCTATCTTTCTTTTGCCCACGGGCCGTTAGCATCAGAACAGGGAGTTCTTGCAGATCCGGATCTGCCCGCAAGTCATTGAGGATGTCATATCCAGACCGGTTCGGCAGCATCACGTCCAACACCACAAGATCGGGGGTACGTTCGCGGATAGCCTCAAGCGCAGTCGATCCGTTGGAATGCGTAAAAACCTGCCACCCTTCACGGGACAGGATAAATCGAATGGCCTCGATGATATTCTGTTCGTCTTCGATAAGAAGAACGCGTCCGCCCATGGACTGACCCCTCCCTAAGTCAAACCGTTGGCTGACGAAAACTATTGCTTAAGCTTCAGTCACTGTCAAAACGTTCTCGCTACCAGACTCAATTATCGATGGTTCTCGCCGGACATCGCATTCCTGGATTGGGCACACACGGCAATTCAGACCGATCCTGATGTCCGCGCCTTGATCGAGCGATCCATCGCAGCTCGGCAAAAGTAGCATCGTTGCTTTCATGTGGGTTGGCCCGTCAAACCCCACTTTTGGCAGAGCTTCCGCGATAGCAAACGTGGTGAACCGCACACTTTCACGCGCTTCGACTACGATCGTTTCTTTGATCGGAACTCCAGGTTGTCGAAGTGCACGAAAAATCGGGAGCCGGGCACAACCGGCGCTGTAGTTGGACGCCTCAATTCCACGCGTTGGCTGATTGAACGTAAACGCGCCGGCATCATCGCATTCGATTAAGGCCGGCCGGACGCCCCCGGCAAACGTGTCGCCAGACAGTGCAGCCAATCGCCTTAAAATGGTTGATATCGGAACCTGAAAGTCCTGCGCCAATCGCGACGGGTCAGGCTCTTCGCCACCAATGCGATCCCGCAAATGCCCCAGAGGGATGGTTTCCTCGTCGTGCATTTGCTGGGCAACAATGCGTCGCGCTAATTCTTTGGATTGCTGCGATGGCAGGTCCGGCGCATCTGTAATGCTGGAAGAAGCATCGCTAAGTGTCGTGTCACCGGC
>JAPPOI010000051.1 GCA_028818055.1 Boseongicola sp. | reverse complement strand
TCAGGGCGGCAATTGATCCACCAAGCGTGCGCAGAGCGTCGGCAACGGATGTCTTTGTGCTCGGCTGACGCACCTCACGTACCCAAAGGAAATAGGGGATCATGAAGATCAAAAACCAGATCGCAACAAACGGGCCCGCGGCCCGGGTGCCTTCGCGTGCGTCGGGGTCAAGCCCAACGGCCGGTGGGAAACCGGCAATCGTCAAGCCGTTCGCCTGCTCGATCACGAAGACCAGCAACAGCAGCAAGGCAACCAAGCCTCCGAAGTAACCAAACGCGAAACCCGAACCCGAGATACGACCGATTTCGTCACGGTCACCGAGGCTTGGAAGCTGCGCATTTGTGAAAACCAGCGCGAATTCAGCGCCGATAAAGCCGATCCCGAAGAACACCAAGGCCCAGATCAGGTTCGAACCGTCCGGTTGTACGTTCCACAACAGAAACGCCCCCACGACCACCAATACTGAGAAAAAGGTGATCCATGGCATGCGATTTCCACTTGTATCGGCGACCGCCCCCATGATCGGGGCCGAAAATGCCACGATCAAGCCGGTCGCTGTCAGACACCATGACCAATAGGACTGTGCCCAGGCCTTGGCCGTGGTCTCGTCCATTCCCGTTCCGATGAAATACTCCGCAGCGACCGAGGCGAAAAACGGCCCGAAGATAAATGTCAGTAATACGGTGTAATATGGTTGGCTGGCCCAATCGAAAAAATACCAACCCCAGACCCGCTTGCGTAAGCTTGGCTCGGACATAGTGCGTTCCTCATTCCCTTGCGCCACTAAGACCGGTTCTGGATCATCGTGCAAGCTTAGTTGTCATAGATCGGCCCTTCGACTGGTGGCCAAGGCCGCGTGTCATCAGCTTTCATCCACGCATGAACCCATTCGGGCATTCCGGGTTGCTCTGTCGGCAGTCCCATGCGTTCGAGAAACTCGCCCGGAGGAACCGTGCCGGATTTGCTGCGAATAGCCGCGCGCAAAAGCATCTGGTTGCAGCAGGTGTCGCCCTGCCACATCGATTGAACAACGTAGAAGAAACGTTCTCCGTAGCCGATGACCTGGGTTTGCATCCTGTATTTTCGAAAAACCGGCACGCGTCGCCGGTACCGTACAGAGACACCCGCAACAGCAAGCGTCAGGCCACCTTTTAGGAATGGCCGGATCAGCCCCATGCGAACAGTCGATTGCCAACGACCCAGTTCAAAAAGCGTCAGAATGCGCCCGTTGTTCAGTTCGCCGAACATGTCGGTGTCCCATGGCCATGCGCGGTGGTACGAAACATGGGTGTCGTACAACCCAACCTCGGGCATCCGCCGGGCCTTCACCATCACATAAGTTGCACGCAAATAGGGGTACATTGGCTGCTCCTTTCCGGCGTCATCTGCCAAACAAAACACGCGGTCAATTGGAACGTCGCGGAACACAGCCCTTGCCAGATCGTCCTTCCAACCTTAGGTGGGACGGACGAAGGAAAAGGTGCTGATATGCAATCACTTCTGCAAATTCTGTTGCTTCTCTTGGACGTCGCTTGGTTCATCATGATCGTCCACATCGTCATGAGCTGGTTGATCAGCTTTCAGGTGCTGAACCTGTACCAGCCCTTCGTGCGATCCATCTGGGATGGCTTAAACCGCCTGCTTGAGCCGATTTATGGCCCGATCCGCCGTTTTCTTCCCAACACCGGTGGCCTTGATCTTGCGCCACTCGTTGCGCTGATTGCGGTCTATGCATTGCGCATAATTTTGATCAACAACGCAGGCGTTTTCATTTAATCGCCCCACATCGCTTGGAACGGCCTTGTTCACCTCCTGTTCGCATGTAAAAGTGTAGTCAATAAGAGCAGACAACACGAACGACAGGGCCGATGGACGGAGACTTTCCGACCGCAAATTCCGTATTGAAAGATGTCTTCGGCTTTGACGGGTTCCGCCCGATGCAAGCCGACATCGTGTCGTCTGTTGTCGAAGGTCGTGACACACTCGCAATCCTGCCAACGGGGGGTGGCAAGTCGCTGTGTTTTCAGCTTCCCGCGCTACTTCGCCCTGGTCTGACGGTGGTGATTTCCCCGTTAATTGCATTGATGCGCGATCAGGTTCGTGCATTGCGCGAAGCTGGCGTAGCCGCCGCTGCTCTGAATTCCGGCAACACGGAAGAAGAAACCACCGCTGTCTTTGATGCCCTGCGCGCCGGAACGCTGAAACTCCTTTACATGGCTCCCGAACGTCTTGCCTCTGGTGGCACAGATCGGATGCTTGCCGAGGCCGGGGTCACGCTTTTGGCCGTAGACGAAGCGCACTGTGTCAGCCAATGGGGTCATGATTTCAGACCAGATTATCTGCGCATCGGGGCGCTGCGCGACGCGCTGGATGTCCCGCTTGCGGCATTCACAGCAACAGCCGATGAAGAGACTCGTGCCGAGATTGTGTCGCGCCTCTTCGGCGACACCAATCCGCGGGTATTTCTTGGCGGCTTTGACAGACCAAACATTCATCTGGCCTTTGCTGCAAAGAACAAGCCACGTGAACAGATTCTGAATTTTGCCGCGGCGCGCAAAGGACAATCTGGCATTGTCTACTGCGGAACACGCGCCAAGACCGAGACCCTAGCAGAGGCGCTGACTGATGCCGGGCACCGGTCCCTCGCATATCACGGCGGGATGGAACCCGATGTGCGCCGCGAAGTGGAACGTGCTTTTCAGGTCGAAGATGGCTTGATTGTCGTTGCCACGGTCGCGTTTGGTATGGGCATCGACAAACCGGACATTCGATGGGTCGCCCATGCCGATCTGCCCAAGTCGATCGAGGCCTATTATCAGGAAATCGGGCGGGCTGGCCGTGATGGCGCACCTGCTGAAACGCTTACGCTGTTTGGCGCGGACGATATTCGGTATCGCCGGATGCAAATCGACGAAGGGCTTGCTCCGCCAGAACGCCGGATGGCCGATCACGGGCGTCTAAACGCGCTATTGGGATTGGCTGAGGCCCAAGTTTGCCGGCGCCAATCGTTGCTGTCGTACTTTGGCGAGAACCGCGAACCGTGCGGAGCCTGCGACCTATGTGACAAGCCGCCGGAAACATTTGACGCAACCGAGCCCGTCCAAAAAGCGCTGTCCGCAATTTTGCGTACCGGAGAAAGCTACGGCGCTGGCCATCTCACCGACGTTCTTTGCGGCACCGTCACGGACAAGGTGCGGATGCGTGGACATGACGAGCTGCCGACATTCGGCGTTGGTCAGGACATCGATCGCAAACAATGGAGCGCCATTTTCCGCCAGATGATGGGGCATGATCTGATCCGACCCGATCCCGAGCGTCACGGAGGATTGCGCATCACCCACGCAGCTCTTCCGATCCTGAAAGGTGAAGACAAGGTGACGTTTCGGTCGGATACGATTGAGCAGACGCCTCGTCGTCCCAAGGTGCGTACCTTAGTCTCGGACGAAGATGCGCCGTTGTTGTCGGCGTTGAAAGCCAAACGTCGTGCCTTGGCTGAAGCGGCACGCGTTCCGGCCTACGTGATCTTCAACGATAAGACACTTATCGAGATCGCAGAAACCCGCCCAAAGACATTGGATGATATGGCGAATATTTCGGGCATCGGTGCCAAGAAATTGGAACGGTATGGCCAGTCTTTCCTGGATGTCGTCATGGGTGAGGCTCCGCCGAAACCGCACCCCGCGCGGCGAAAACTTGCAGGTAAACCAAGCGGAGACATTTACGACCAGCTTCTATCTGTTCAAGCCGAGCTGTCGCGCGGTCGCGATGGAACCGGCAAACCAATGAGTTGTTCGGCCAGCTTGCTGGCGAAGATCGCGGCGCTTGGTCCTGACCGCATCGATCAGATTCATCGTCTTCTTGGCGATCGCCTGGCGGACCGGTTCGGGGACGCGTTTGCGAAAGTACTTGCCTCTGCCTGAAAGGGCTTCATCTTTCAATCAACACGCATCGCGAAGGCTGCCACATGCTCACTGTCATTTCACCCGCCAAACGTCTCGACTGGTCGGAGCGCACGGATCAGATGACAGATCCAGCGTTCCCGAACGAGGCCAACCGCCTTGCAAGCCATGCCCGGCAACTCACCTTGGCCAAACTCAAATCTTTGATGGATTTGTCAGACGATCTCGCGCGGCTCAATCGCGATCGGTTCAAGGCATTTGACACCGACCCTGCAATAGAAGCCACCCGGCCAGCGATGTATGCCTTCGCAGGCGACACATACATTGGGCTGGATGCCGCTTCGATGGATGCTGACACGGTTGCCCGTGCGCAATCTCATTTGCGTATTTTGTCGGGGCTCTACGGCAGCCTTCGACCTCTTGACGCCATTCAACCCTACCGTCTTGAAATGGGTAGCCGTCTCAAAACCAGGCGCGGAAAAAACCTCTATGACTTTTGGGGCAAAGATATCGCAAAGTCACTGAATGCAGATGCAAAGGCGGTTGGCGCGGACATCTTGGTCAATTGCGCAAGCCAAGAGTACTTCGGTGCAGTCGATCTGAAAGCGCTGGAGCTAAAGGTCATCACACCCCAGTTCTATGAAATCAAAAATGGCTCGCCCAAGATAGTTAGTTTCTTCGCGAAAAAGGCGCGGGGAGCCATGGCTCGCTTCATTCTGGAGCGTCGTGTGACGTCGGTGGACGGACTGAAAGACTTCGATCTTGGGGGTTATCAGTTTCGCGCAACAGATAGCACTGATACGGTGCTTGTTTTTCACAGGCCCGAAGCCGCGAGTGCCGCAGCCTGATTAACCGGCTTCTTTCCTTCGGTCATCTTGCGTCGAACTGAAATCTGGTTCGTCGTCAGTGATCGGAAGGGCGGGTGCCGCGTCCAGTGGTTGGGCCAACAGAATGTGATCTATCAAAGCCTGTTTCTTCAGAGGTTTTGTCAGATAGAAATCTATTCCGGCCTCCAGAATTTCTTCGGCGTCACCATCCATGGCATGTGCGGTCATGGCGACGATCGGGCAGGGGTTAGTCGTGCCTTCCAACTCAAACGCGCGGATGCGTCTTGCGGCTTCCTTGCCGTCCATCAGTGGCATGGAAATATCGG
>JAPPOI010000086.1:231-5080 GCA_028818055.1 Boseongicola sp. | reverse complement strand
CACCATATCTGGCTCCTCCGCCAAATCGTGTCAAGCGCAATGAACCGGCATTCTTCGCAGATACCTCCGAAGCCGGTGCTGACGTTTTCTCGATGTCTTACAATGAGTTCGCGTCGCAAGTTGAAGAGAATTTCGAACGGCTGTTTACGAAAGTTCCGACATGGCAGAACTGACGTTTACAATTCTTGGATGCGGATCGTCTGGCGGAGTCCCGCGGCTGGGCGGGCTTTGGGGCGCATGCGATCCTGAAAATCCGAAAAACCGTCGAACCCGATGCTCGCTGCTGGTCGAACGCAAAACAGACGATGGCATCACGCGCGTTCTGATCGATACCTCGCCCGATATGCGTCAACAACTGCTCGATGCAGGAGTTGGCAACCTGGATGCAGTTATTTTCACCCACGGTCACGCCGATCATGTTCACGGTATCGACGATCTGCGCATGATCGTCTTCAATCGGAAAGAGCGTTTGAACGTCTGGGCAGACGGCCCTACCCAGGAACGGCTTCTTGCGAGTTTCGGATACGCCTTCGTTCAACCATCTGGGTCACCGTATCCACCAATTCTGGACCTGCATACGATCGACGGTGAAGTGACCATTGGAGGTGCCGGAGGCGATATCAGCTTCACCCCGTTTGAAGTAGACCACGGCGCAATCGATGCGCTTGGATTCAAAATTAAGAATTTCGCTTATCTACCTGATGTCGCGTCTATTTCTGAAGATGTTTGGCCAGTTCTTGAAGGATTGGATTATTGGGTTCTGGACGCCCTGCGCAGAACACCACATCCAACACATGCGCACCTAGAACGCTCTCTCGAATGGATTGAAAAGGCGCAGCCGAAGAACGCCATTTTGACCAACATGCATATCGACCTCGACTATGAAGAGGTGATGCATGAAACGCCTGACCACATCGTTCCCGCCTATGACGGCATGAAGATATCTATTCCAGATTAATATCAATAAGATGCAAGCTCTACTTGATGTAATTTTACCTGTCTTCGTGATCATCGGGTTTGGCTATTTGGCGGTGCGCCAGGGCTGGTTCTCGGACTCGGGCGTGGATGGCTTGATGAAGTTCACACAGTGGTTCGCCATCCCTTGTCTACTCTTCCGCGCCATCTACACGCTGGACTTGGGCGCACACTTTAATTTCCCTCTGCTGTTTTCGTTCTATGCAGGTGCCTCTATCAGCTTTGCGCTGGGAATTCTTGCCGCCCGATTTCTCTTTGAACGAAACTGGACGGATTCCGTGGCCATTGGGTTCGTTTGTTTGTTCTCGAACTCTGTGCTTCTTGGCCTTCCAATTACAGAGAGAGCATTCGGGGCAGACGCACTGTCCGGCAACTTCGCCATTGTCGCCCTTCATGCACCTTTTTGTTACATGCTGGGCGTCACAGCGATGGAGATCGCAAAAAGCGACGGCCAAAGCGCCATTGCGACGACCCGGTTGGTCCTGCGGTCCATGTTCCGAAATGCATTGGTGATCGGTATCTCCTTGGGGTTCGTTTTCAACATCGGATCGGTCCCGATGCCCGCTGTCGTTCTGGAAGCGATCGATATGATGACCTTGGCGGCAATCCCGGCCGCATTGTTCGGCTTGGGCGGCGTGCTATACCGGTATCGCCCGGAAGGAGATTTTCGAACAATTGCATTGGTTTGTGCGATTTCTTTAATTCTTCATCCCGCCATAACGTTTGGATTGGGGACCGCCTTTGGTCTTGACCGTGACGCCTTCCGCTCAGCGGTCATGACGGCAACTATGGCACCGGGTATTAACACTTACCTGTTTGCCAACATGTATGACTCGGCCCGACGGGTCGCAGCTTCGTCCGTTCTGCTTGGAACACTCGCCTCGATCCTCTCGATTTGGGTCTGGCTATTCATCATTCCGTGACGCGATGTTCACCAGTTCGCAATATTTACCAAGTAATTCCCTTGTTGTGCCCAGATGCTGCCACAAACAGGGGCTTCGGTGGCTTTCAGAATTGGGAGTTGTTTTATGAATACGGTTATTGCCTTTCCTAAGAAAGAAAAGCAGCAGATTTACGATTCAAAGCCGAGCGCAGGAGCGACGCTTTTTATGCATGTTGGCAAGACAACATTGATCGCGCACTTGGTGAAACCCCAAGGCCAGCGCTATGCATCATCTGGCCGTACACAACTCCGCTAAACTAACTTCCGACCTATTTTAATTCGCGCGCCAGCGCCCAAGCTCTATTGACCTTCGATAGGTCAATCGAAACCAATCACATCCCACATTCTATCACGTCGTCAGACACAGCTATTCCGTGTCGAGAACTCCTGACAACGCGCTTGATCATTTCGATCCTGTCGGCAAGACAAAGCTGATCAAAGGCATTACTGCCAGTTTTGGTATTCGGAGTTTTATCATTGAAGCCTTCAATTGTTGTTTTCGATATTGGTGCTGTCCTTGTCGATTGGCAGCCAACCCGCGCATGGGCAGATGAACTTGGCTCAGAAAAAGCGGCACAAGAATTCATCGACCGCACCAACTTCATGGCGCTGAACAAACGCGCAGACAACGGTGAGGCATTTGCAGATCTGGCTTTGGAGGTTACCGACCCCGGTGATCGGCAATTGTTCAATACCTATATCTCACGCTTCCAGCATACAGTTCGGGATGCGGTGCCTGGCACCTGGTCAATCGTCGACCAATTACTTGCACGGAACGTACCACTTCACGGTATCACCAATTGGTCAGCCGAAACGTGGCCCGAAGGTCTGAAAGCTCATCCAAGGCTAGATGAGATTTTCGGCACGCTTGTCATCTCGGGGCGCGAGAAGATGAGCAAACCAGAACCCGGGATCTATCAGCTGTTGTGCGAACGCGCAGATGTCGCACCCGAAGATTGCGTTTTCATCGACGATGGCTTGCGCAACGTGAAGGGCGCAATGGATGTCGGTATGGATGGAATTCACTTCACCGACGCAGCTGCTCTTGCCCGAGAGCTATCGGAACGAGGCCTTCTTTGACCCAAAGGACGGCCTAGAACAATTCGATTGCACGCCCTCGGGATTGCGCGCTTTATGACCATGAATTGTTCGCGCGAGGTCATCTGTGCCAGTTAGTCTTCAAAATCCATGGGTTGGCAAAGGTTTCGATGTCAGCCCTTCGCTTCCAAAGACCGATGTTTCAACGGTTGAACGTCTGCTTTCTCAATGCCCAGCACATCAAGAAACGCCACTTACGTTCAGCCGGGAGATCGCTGAGGCAGTCGGGGTTGCCGAGGTCTGGATCAAGGATGAACGCCACCGCATGGGGCTTGGAAGTTTCAAAGCTTTGGGCGCGGCCTTTGTCATTGCCAAAGAAGCGGAAGACGCGGGTTCCGAGGATATAGCTACAAGCCTGCAAGGTCGCACTTTCGTCACTGCGAGTGCCGGCAATCATGGGATGTCGGTCGCGGCAGGAGCACGGATATTTGGAGCCACGGCCGTTATCTACATTGCAGAAAGCGTGCCTGCGGCTTTCGAGGAACGCTTGAAAAGCATGGGCGCGCGGGTCGTTCGCGAAGGCGAAATCTACGAAGACAGCATGACCGCGGCAGAACTTGCCGCCAAAGACAACGGCTGGACTTTGCTATCTGACAGCTCTTGGCCGGGATACGTAGACAGCGCCCTTGGTGTGATGGAAGGCTACCTCCAGATGTCAGCCGAAGCCGCACGGCAAATTCCTGAACCACCGACCCACATCCTGCAGCAAGCTGGCGTTGGTGGATTGGCGGGTGCAGTTGCCGCCCATGCCCGGTCGGTATGGGGCGATAAACCCACAATCATCGTCGTGGAGCCCGAAGCGGCCCCCGCCCTGATCGAAAGCGTCCGTGCGGGAGCAATCGTCACCACCGACGGTCCGGTTTCGTCGATGGGCCGGCTGGACTGCAAAACACCGTCGCTGGTGGCCCTGGCAGGGTTGTCGCGCGATGCCAATCGGTTCGTCACGATCACTGAAGACGAAGGGGAAAGCGGCGTTGCGCGTTTGTCAGACTTCGGTTTTGACACCACACCGTCTGGCGGCGCCGGGCTGTCCGCGCTGCTTGCCGGTCTCGATCTGCCAGCTGATGCGCGTGTTTTGACGTTCCTCAGCGAAGGCCCCGAAAGTGGGTGAAACTTCGCTGATATTCCCGGCGAGCGAATACAAGAACCGGGTCAACCGTCTACAGGGCGCAATGTCAAAGCATGGTCTTGATGCGCTTCTGCTAACCTCTCAGGCGGATATTTTCTATGTCACAGGGTTTCTGACACGGTTTTGGGAAAGCCCCGCCCGGCCTTGGTTTGTCGTGGTTCCGGCACGAACCGATCCTATTGCAGTTATCCCCTCAATCGGGTCCGAATTGATGGGGCGGACGTGGATCAATGAAATCCACACGTGGGATGCGCCCTACCCGGGCGACGACGGTGTTTCACTACTGAGCAAAGTTCTCACAGCGTTGTTGCCCGAAACAAGTAGCGTTGGCACCGCTAAAGGACTTGAAACGCATCTGCGAATGCCACTTGCCGATTTTGAGGCTGTGCAGGCCATCGTAGCCCCGCGCGCATTCGTCGACGCCACCGACGTCATCCAGCGCTGTCGCGAGATCAAAAGCGAGGCCGAGATCGAAAAGATCAGGTCAACTTGTCAGATTGCTGATCGTGCCTTTGCGCGCGTGCCAGACATCGCACAGTCCGGTAAGCCACTGGACGCCGTATTTCGCGACTTCCAGATCGCGTTGCTGGAAGAAGGTGCAGACTGGGTCAGCTATGTCGCTGGCGCCTCGGACACGAACGGATACGCCGATGTCATCTCCCCTGCCCAAGCGACGCCACTGGCGCTTGGGGACGTCCTAATGC
>JAPPOI010000086.1:0-221 GCA_028818055.1 Boseongicola sp. | reverse complement strand
CGGTCGGGCCGGATACGGCAGAAGTTTTGCGTGTGCATCAGGAGCTTTGTGACTGCAACTAAGATCGTTTGAACGAACTGCGACCCGGTTCAAAGGCCAGCGACGTCCACCGGATGTTTGACGACGGCCTGAAAGCCCACGGTGTCAAAACAGGGGGCGGTCGTCTTGGACACGGACTGGGTGTTTCGCTGCGGGAATGGCCTTCGTTCACGCCCCATGAT